>NZ_JACJPT010000010.1:0-91946 GCF_014696195.1 Sphaerospermopsis sp. FACHB-1094
CATTAATACGCCAAACCAGCCGATGTAAAGGCGGTTATTGGTGCTGGTGATAAATTCACAGAAACGATCCCATACGTTGGCGCTTTGGCGCTGTTGAATGGTTGCGGTCATGTTTTTATGATTGCTCTGTTTATAATATCGGCGAGTTGTTTTTCTCACCTCTGCACAAATCATAAACTGTGTATTTAGTTTTGTAAAGAGAATTAAAATTAGTTTTGTTTATAACTTTTATAGATTTTTCTAATGTAGTGGCGTTGACAGAAATGATCATGGGACGGGCAAGATGCCTATCCCATAAGATTGGTAGATGATTGATAGGTGAAGATCAACCAGGAGGCCATGCCATAGGACGACCGCCTAAGATGTGTATGTGTAGGTGATAGACGGTTTGACCGCCATCGTTACCAGTGTTCATGACTACGCGATAACCGTTTTCTAGTCCTGCTTGGGCGGCGACTTTTTGGACTGTTAATAATAGATGTCCTAATAATGCTTGATCTTCCGGTTGGGCGGTAGCTATGTTAACTATGGGTTTTTTGGGAATGACAAGGATGTGAACTGGTGCTTGGGGGTTAACATCTGTAAAGGCTAAAGCCAAATCATCCTCATAAACGATGTTTGCGGGGATTTCCCGACGGATGATTTTACCGAAAATGGTATCTTTGGTTTCACTCATGCGGTTTTACCTAGTATATCTGTTAGAGATTTTAGGGGATAGTTGGGTGAGGTGGCGATCGCTTACCGTGGGTATCGCTTTTTTGCAGAGAAAAAGTTAAGCTGTTGTGTAATCAGTGCATCTATAGCTTTATTACCAAACCTGCGGATGTCAGTACCAAACGTTTAATTAGTCTCGCACCCAACAACTAGGTAAAATGGGTAACACAAATCCCGGATGTAGTTGCTAAAGAAATACTCAATTCTGAATTTCAGTGGATTAGTAGAGAAAGTGATGTACTTATCCGCGCTGAGAGAAGAAAGAATCTCAAGTATTGAATTATCTTTAGAAGTGAAATTTGGCAATGAAGGATTAAAGTTTATGCCGAAAATATCAGAAATATCGGATTTTGAAACATTAAAAATAATTCAACGTTCAATTCTCACAGTTGAAAGTTTAGAGGAATTAAGACTGATCATGGAAAACTTGCAATCATTAATTACTCAAAAAGTGAATTGAGAATCAAGTAATGTGTAAAGAACAATAAAGATCAATATTGCTCAAATATTACCAGCTTGAAAAATCTGTTTAGCAGTCAAATTCAAATCTGGAAAAGTTGGTGATATTATCTTTTCATCATTTCTAAACTGCCTTACTTGATACTCACCATCAATCAATAAATGAATAGATATAGTAGGTTGTTTAGGACTACCTATATAACGAATACCTCCTAAACCTAAATAATCAATAATCCAATATTCAGGAATGCCAATTTCTTCATAATCTCGTAATTTAGTTAAGTAGTCATCACGCCAATTAGTGCTGACAACCTCAATAATTAAGGGAATAGAAGCAGCTTGAGTTACAGTTGATTGTTTTTGCCAAAGAGGTTCATTGACTAAATTAGTCCGGTTTAATAATAGAATATCTGGTAAATAACCTGATTCGCTTTCAGGTGGTTTGACTAATGCTTGTTTAGGAATGGAATAAGGAAGATTTAATCTATCAAATTCTACAGTTATTTTTCTAGCTGTAAAACCTATGATATCTTCATGTAGTCCTGTTGGTTGTGACATTTCCACAATTACTCCATTATGCAGTTCATAGCGTTCTCCATCTGGTTTCCAATCTGCAAATTCTGCAAAGGTTACTGGTTTTTGTAAAACTTGAACCATGATTTATATACCTTAACTTCACCGTTATGGATGATTTAATTATACTTGATAGAAAATGAATTGTCCCAACTATCAACACCAGGGCATCACATCATCTAACCGCAGTTGCAGGGAGAGTAAAAGAGGCTTAACGGGTGACAAGGCGGTTAAACAGCTTGTTTCATAAGGGATAGAGCCTGAAAGCCCCGTTGAAAAAAGAGGCATTGAGAGGTATTTATGTGTTAAGTAACTTTATTTACTTATTTCGGAATATGTGTAAATGTTTATTTGTAATCAATGCAGCTAAATAAAGTATTTTCAGCATCTTCATGGATATCCATAGCTTGTATAATAAATTTTCTCAATTCCCAATAAAATCAGTATTTATATTGATGTATGCGGGGGGGGTGAATGATAACATACACTGAGAAAAAATCATCCACCAAAAGACATATTTTCTCAACCTAATATTTTTTTGTACCCAGGAAACTTAAACCATGATTCGTCGTTTTGCTTTAGCTTCCGCCATCTTAATCACTGCCGGTTATGCCGCTCCAGCAATGGCAGGTACAGCAACAAGTGATATAAATGTCTCAGCTACTGTTATTAGTAACTGCAGTATTTCTACGACTCCACTTGCATTTGGCGATTATGATCCACTCGTTACTCATGCCACCACTCACTTAGATGCAACAGCAACTGTAACTACAACTTGCAGTAATGGTAGGGGAACGTATATTAGGTTAGGACAAGGCGCAAATGCTGCAACTGGGTCTACTAATGTCTCCCCAGGGCGTAGGCTTAAGAATTCTGGTAATGGATATATCAATTATAACATTTACCAGAATTCAGCACGCACTACAAATTGGGGAAATACTGTTGATACTAGTCCGAACGTTACTGGAACTGGTAGTGCACAAGTTACTACTATTTACGGTAGAATCCCAGCTGGACAAGCTGCTGATGCCACTACTTACTCTGATACTGTAGTAGCTACAGTCGAATGGTAATCCACAAGATACTACTACTATTTACGGTAGAATCCCAGCTGGACAAGCTGCTGATGCCACTACTTACTCTGATGCTGTAGTAGCTCAAATCAATTGTTAAGAGAATTTAATACTTAGATGCCCGAATTCTTGAAGAAGTCGGGTAACTGTAACAGCTACTGTTACTTACTAAGCCCTGATCATCCAAAAGACATCTGGTAAAAATTACACAAGCGATATCCGTAACCCACGACGCAAAATTTTGGTGCGTTACGTTTCTGTCCTAACGCACCCTGCAAATAAGGTTAATTCTCGTGTTTACCCTCAGTTCCCGCTTAAAATTACTGCTGTTTCCCAGCCTATTTCTGGGCTTATGTTTTAAAACATCCCAAGCCAACGCAAGTAATTATAACGTTAGTCCCATTAATGTTGTTCTTTCTCCCAGAGTTTCCACTGCTCTGCTGAAATTACGTAATCAGGATACCAGTGCTGCCAGCTTTCAATTCAAAGTATTCAAATGGGAACAAAATGCCCAAGGAGAAGACAAACTCACTCCTACTGAAGATATTATTCTGTTTCCATCTCTACTTTCCGTAGAATCCCAGGGAGAACGGCAAATTAGACTCGGTTCTAAAGTTCCCATTAATACTGTCGAAAAAACTTACCGATTGATTGTGGAAGAACTACCGACAAAAACCAGTCAACCCACCCAGAATGCCATCCAAGTCTTAACTAATTTAAGTATTCCTATTTTTCTACAACCGAGCCAAATCAACCAGTCAGGAAAAATGGGACAACTAGCAATCAAAAAAGGTAATTTATCTTTTGAGATTAATAATACTGGTAATGTCAATCTTCGTCCACAGCAAATAACAGTGCAAGGACTAAGTGCCACAGGGGAAAAAATCATTGAAACTGCTGTTAATAGTTGGTATATTTTAGCGGGTAATACTAAATCCTACAGTGTAGGATTACCACCCAAGGAAAAATGTAATGGGGTCAAGAAACTGGTAGTGGAAGTAAAAACTGCAAAAACCACCTTTAAAGAAACCCTAGATACTCCCCAGGGCGCTTGTGCTGCTGCTTACCCCCCTTAGTCCCCCTCACAGGGGTAGGTTTTTAATATGATTTGTGAAGGCAAGACCACCGAAGACAAGGAAGGCTTGTCCTGAGCGTAGTCGAAGGGATGGACAAGGAAGATTTTATACGGACAATGGTTTTTTGACGGACTATTTTTGTGACTAAGAATATAGACTTTGTACTGGTTTCCTCCCTTGTCACCTTGTCCACCTTGTCTTGCCCTCATGACAATGTAAAATACCTACCCTTGTAAGGGGTTAGGGTGGGGTTAATTTCAAAATGCTTACAAAGTCGCTCTCAGTTGCATCGTGTCCTGGTAATTTCCCGCCGGCACATTTTGCCCCGCCGGAATCTTAATATAAAGATTGACATTACTGGCTGAACCCGTACCAGTCAATGACAAAGCAGTGTTATCGGTGTTCCCCCAAATTATTGTCCTATTTGCATCTTGATATAATTCATACAATAGATAATTTCCGTCACCATCAGTCATGCGGCGCACGGGGTTAGTGTCTGTGGAGCCAGTAGAGGCATTTTGTCCTTGTCCCAGGGTAATTTTCCCAGTAATACCACTCGGTAAAGTGATAGCGATTGGTAATGTTACCATTGCCGGAGTAGACGGATCAATTACGTTTTCAACTGGTATTGGCACAGGATCAACAGGTGGGGTAATCGTGATACTAGGAACTACGGAAGCAGAAACATTCAAATTAGCATTTGCACTACCTGCCATTGCGGGAGCAGTGGAACTGGCTATAAGCAGCAAAACAGTTAATAAGGAAGGGCGCACTTTCATGGTTTTATGTCTGGTTTTATGTCTGGTTTGATGTCTGGTTTTATGTCTGGTTTGATGTCTGTAAATAATGGCTGGTGGTTGCTGTTGGTTTCGGGTTGGAGTTTTGTAGTCTGTTCTGAGGTTGCTGCACAAGAACAAAATGCAATTTTGGAACTGACAGTTAATCAGGTAGCTAAAGAAGCAATTTTTGTGATTTTACGCCCCAAGGATATTCTTGTTAGTCTTCCTGATTTAGAAAAAGCCGGGTTAGAAAGTTTCGCTGGTAGTCGAGAAACTATTAATAATGAAATTTATGTTTCTCTGACTTCCTTAGCTCCCCAGTTAAGCTATATTTTTGATGAAAAAGCCTTAACTTTAAGTATAACAGCCCAACCAGAATTATTAAAGAGTAACTCATTTAATTTAGGTCGCCAGTCACCCCAAAATATTACTTATAGTCAAAACACTAGTGTTTTCTTTAATTATGCTTTTAATTTACCTGTTGACGTTGAAAAATTCAACTTCAACAATTATACATTTTTTGGAGAATCAGGATTAAGCATTAATAAAAGTTTACTTTATAGCAGTTTTTCCCGCAAAACTGACGGTTCTTGGCTGCGAGGTTTAACAAATTTCACCTTAGACAATCCCCAAAAAATGACTAAATGGGTAATTGGTGATTCCTTTGTCAGTGCCGGCGATTTAGGGGGAGGAATGTTTATGGCTGGTGTGAGTAATTCACGGGATTTTGGACTAAATCCTAATGTCATTCAACAACCAACTTTTAGTTTATCTGGTGTAGCCTTAACACCTTCCAAAGTAGAGGTTTTTGTTAATGGACAAAGAGTAAATCAAACAGAAGTACCCCCCGGTCGCTTTCAATTTGATAATTTACTCCTACCCTCCGGTAGTGGTTCTACAAAAGTTGTAATTCGTGATGCTTTGGGTCGAGAACAGGTAATTACTTCACCTTTTTATTTTGCTACAGGGTTACTAAAACCCGGTTTATCTGACTACAGTTTTAATTTAGGTTTACGGCGATTTAAACTAGACTCTGATAATTTTAATTATGGTTCTCCGGCTTTTCTCGGTCGCTATCGTCAGGGTATCACCAACTCCCTGACCCTGGGCGGGCGCTTGGAGGTTGCTAGTAATTTAATTAGTGGTGGTTCTAGTCTAACCACTAGCCTACCCTTTGGGGCTTTAGGACTATCCCTAGCCGTCAGTAGTGAATCAGGAATACCGGGGGCTGCGGCTGCCCTCACTTATAGCTATTCTGGTCGTAATATCGGTTTTGGTGGTTCGGTGCGGCTGTTGAGTGACCGATATGCTAATTTAAGTTTGACAGCATTAGATGACAGAGCCAAGTTAGAAAATAATGCTTTTATTTCTATATCTCCTACCCGTAATTTAAGCTTAGGTTTGCAGTATGCGTCCTCTGACTTCCGTGATAAAGGACACAGTAACCGCCTGGCTCTCACCAGTAGTTTGCGTCTCAATTCCAGTGCAGATTTATCTATCAATCTCAGCCAGTCTAACCAACCTACACAACCAACTACAAATGAACTATTTATCGGGTTCAATTATACTTTAGGTAATGCGAGGGCTAGTATTAATCGGCAAAATACCAATGGTAAAACTGCAATTAACTCAACTGTATCCGTACAGAAATCTCCACCGGCTGGTAATGGCTTGGGCTACCGTCTTCAGGTTAACCCCAACGGGGAAAAAATTCCCGGCAATGGTAGTATTCAGTATCGCGCTCCCTTTGGCGTTTATGAGTTAAACCTCAACCGCAATAATGGTAAAAATAGTGGTTCTGTTAATGTTTCTGGTAGTATTATCGGCATAGGAAATAGTGTTTTTCTTGCTCCTCCCGTTACCCAAAGCTTTGCACTGATAAAAGTTCCAGGGGTAAGGGGTGTGCGTGGTTACAGTAATAATCAGGAAGTTGGACGCACTGATTCTCAGGGTAATTTAATAATTACTAATCTGCGCCCTTATAATGGGAATAATTTGAAAATCCAAGATGAGGATATTCCTTTAAACTACAAAATTGATGCTAATGAAAAAGTAATTACTCCACCTTTTCGAGGTGGGGCGGTTGTGCGTTTTCCTGTGCAACTAATTCAAAGTATTGTTGGTACTTTGTCGGTAGAAACATCAGGAAAAACTGTAATTCCGTCCTATGGTCAGTTAAATATCACTGTGAATAATCAAATTATTAACTCACCTATTGGTAAGGAAGGAGATTTTTATTTAGACAGTGTTGCTCCGGGAAAATATGCAGCTAATGTGGACTATGAAGGCGGTATTTGTAATTTTGAGCTAACTATTCCCCAGTCTCAGGAACAAATGGTTAATTTAGGTAATTTAAAGTGTATCCTTCCTTAAAGGGTGTTTGAAAAGTTTTTAATAACATTTGTATTCGGTGATTTCACTCATTGTTAATTTACCTGAAAATCTGCTTTGATATAATTAGGGTTTATTCATATATGAACAATGCTGGCTAGAGTCTGGAGTGCATCTATTGTTGGTATCGACGCGGTGAAGGTGGGTGTGGAAGTGGATGTTTCTGGTGGTTTACCAGGAATTATCATTTTAGGTTTACCAGATTCCGCCATTCAAGAATCAAAAGAACGGGTAAAAGCAACATTGAAAAATGCGGGTTTTGCTTTTCCCCTGCGAAAGATTGTAATTAACCTCACTCCCGCAGATTTAAGGAAAGAAGGACCAGCTTTTGATTTACCAATTAGTGTGGGAATTTTAGCAGCTTCTGAACAAGTTAGCCCGGATTTATTAGGAGATTTTTTATTTTTAGGTGAAGTTTCTTTAGATGGTAGTTTGCGTCCGGTGGCTGGTGTTTTACCTATTGCTGCAACTGCTGAAAAAATGGGAATTTCTGGTTTAATTGTTCCTATGGAAAATACTCAAGAAGCTGCGGTAGTGGAAGGTTTAAATGTTTATGGATGTAGTAATATTTCTGATGTGGTTGATTTACTAAATAATCCGGGGAAATTCAAACCTGTTAAATTAAATGAAAACCCAAAGACATTAGCAGCGACATCTTTAAATTTAGCAGATTTACAAGATGTCAAAGGACAAGCTCATGCACGTCGAGCTTTAGAAATTGCTGCTGCTGGAGGACATAATTTAATTTTTGTCGGACCTCCGGGAAGTGGGAAAACAATGTTAGCAAGACGTTTACCAGGAATTTTACCACCTTTAGAATTTTCGGAATCTTTAGAAGTTACTCGGATTCATTCTGTAGCTGGTTTATTAAAAAATCGTGGTTCATTAGTACGAGAAAGACCTTTTCGCAGTCCTCATCATTCTGCATCTGGTCCGTCTTTAGTTGGTGGTGGTAGTTTTCCCCGTCCTGGTGAAATTTCTTTATCTCATCGGGGGATACTTTTTTTAGATGAATTAACAGAATTTAAAAGAGATGTTTTAGAGTTTTTACGACAACCTTTAGAAGATGGTTATGTGACGATTTCTCGTACTCGGCAATCTGTAGTTTTTCCGGCACAATTTACATTAGTTGCTTCTACAAATCCCTGTCCTTGTGGTTTTTATGGTGATACAATTCAACCTTGTACTTGTTCACCTAGACAAAGAGAGCAATATTGGGCAAAATTATCAGGACCTTTGATGGATAGAATTGATTTACAAGTAGCGGTAAATCGGTTAAAACCAGAAGAAATTACCCAAGGATCGACAGGAGAATCATCAAAAGCTGTGCGGGAAAGAGTGCAAAAAGCAAGGGATATTGCCACAAATCGTTTTCAATCAGAAACTAATGTTAAATGTAATGCACAAATGCAAAGTCGTCATTTACAAACTTGGTGTAAATTAGATGATGCTAGTCGTAATTTATTAGAAACAGCAATTAGAAAATTAGGGTTATCTGCAAGAGCGAGCGATCGCATTCTCAAGGTATCACGCACCATTGCAGATTTAGCAGGAGATGAAAATTTAAAACCTCAGCACGTAGCAGAAGCAATTCAATATCGAACAATTGATAGAATGCAATGATTGGTGATTGGTGATTGGTGATTGGGTAATCAATTTTATGTTTCCCCATTATTACCTATTCCCTATTCCCTATTCCCCATTCCCCATTCCCCATTCTCACAAAAGTTTATAATGGATTGCTTTTTAAGGAGGAGTTAGGAAGACCGACTAAAGATAGAAATGTCGGTAAAACCGATGATCAATTTTATTTGTTTTGTTTTGATTACAAGTTAAACAAAGGGTTTGCAGGTTACTAATATCGTTTTTTCCCCCACGGGATAAAGGGATAATATGATCAATACTGAGGTTTGTTTCTAGGGAAGTTTTACCGCAGCTTTGACATTGATATTTATCTCTTTGATAAACATACTGTCTCACTTCTGGAGGTATGGGAATACGTGGGGTTTTGTTCATATTGATTGACTAAATTCTTGAAAATCTTTTTCTACTTGTTGGGCATAATTGCGGGCATATTCCATAATAGAGTTATTATAATTATGCCATGATGTAGTTTGAGCAAATTCAATTAATTCATCAGCGATCGCAGAACCTTGTCTACCACTACTTCGTAATTGATCCCAAGCTGTAACTTCGGCCATTGTTTGGATTAATTTTTCTAAATGTCCTAAATTTCCATCCCAAGCTTGTAAATGGACTGTATCTTTTTCTGGTTGCAATTCTTTTAAAACATAAGATTTTTCACCATCATTGATATGTTCTAATAATGCAGGTGCAATACCTTGAAAACGATTTTGAATTGCAACCACTCTTGCACCTGGAGTTTCCCATTTTGGTTGCGAAACAGTCAGATAAGGTTGTAAAGAACTGGGTTGAGTTTCTTTAAAATCTAGCAAATAGTTCTCATCCGGTGAACCATTACCTTCTACTAGAACTATATAACGTTCTAATCCTAAACTCCCATTACCAGCAATGCGTTTTTCGACATCGAGAATTTCATAAAAATCAGGATTTTGTTCTGTTGTATGATGCCATTGTGTAATTAAGTTTTTAACTTTCTTTTGTTCTGCATCTGTAGCTTTTGCAATTCGTTTATCATCAACTACTAAACGTCGCTTACCTTTCTTTTCTTTGGTGTATTTATCTAAAAATTTAGCCCGTTTTCTGTGTTCTAAACTGTCTAATAAGTCTTTAACTAAACCTTTTGCAGTTTCCTTTTCTACAGTTCTTGCTTTTCCATCAGCGAGATTTGCAGTGTAGGTTTTTAAATAAATCTCACTTAAATGTAATGCTTCTTCGTCATTTATTCCCACTGCATGAGAACCCACAATAATACTTGTGATAAATCTCACTAAATCCCAGGTACAAGGTGCAATAACTGATTCATCAAAATCATTAATATCAAAATAAACTAAACGGTTATCACCTTTATAACTACCGAAGTTTTCTAAATGTAAATCACCACATATCCAGGTAAGAGGTGCATTATTCAAAGATGATTCTTGAGGTAAATCTTCATAGAATAAATGACAAGTTCCCCGAAAGAAAGAAAATGAATCAGTAGAGATTTTTTTGTATTTTAATTTTAATAATTCTGGATCTCTTCCGTGGTTAAAAGTTTCAATGCGGGTTTTGATGTTGTTCATAGGTGGATGTTGTTTGAATGATAATTTACAGGATTTAACGAATTAAACCTGCCTTTTTAAATATATCATAAGGTGTAATTTGCAAACCTGATAATAATTCATTACTAATAATTTGCTGATTTCTATAAGTGACAGGTAGAGAAGATGAGGTAAAGACTGTGATAGTTTGCGAAACTGTATCTACTACCCAAACTAAAGAAATTCCAGCTTGTAAATAATAGGTAGCTTTTTCAATCATATCTCCAAAAGTTTGACCAGGAGAAATAATTTCAATTACTAATTCTGGTATCACTGGACAAGGTTCATCTTTTAACCAGTCAATAGGAAGACGCTCATAAGAAACATAAGTTAAATCTGGTACGGGTATCCAATCTTGTCGATTCTTGGTTAATTTGACACTCCATTCAATTACAACACGGCCTTTTTCTTGCGCCCATTTTGATAATAATATAAATAGCGATCCTGTAGTTGAACCGTGAAAAAATTTAGGTGACATTTGTTCATTTTTATATTTAGGTATAGCTTCACCGTTAACCAATTCATATATAGTATCACTTTCAGGAAGTGCGATAAATTCTTCGAGGGTGAGTTTATTTTTAAGTTGAATCATTTTTGGTCTGAATCAGGATGTCCAGGATTAAAGGATTTACAGGATGGGGTTGGATGCTTAGATTTGGGAATTTTTTGTATGTTTTATAACATGGAATAATTATAATAAATAATATTTTTAAATTTATTGTTTTTAACATAAATTAATTTTCTCAACATAATATAATGTCAATATCAGTATATAATTTATATCTTTTTATAACATCCAGAAAATACTTAAATCCTGGACATCCTGATTCAGACCAAAAATATCTATGGTGAACACAGAAAAAGCCACATTCACCACAAACAATTATACCTCTTTTTATAACATCCAGAAAATCCTCAAATCCTGGATATCCTGATTCAGACAATTAAACAAAATCTCAACCCAGCGATTAGAAATCGCGTCTACACAAACAAAGTCCACTTCGGTGGACTAATTTATTTATGATGTAGCTTCGTTTATTTTACGTCGTAAATCATCAAGGGGTGATTCAGGTTCTTTAATTTCTGGTTCATCAGGACAAAATTCTAGGGTAAATTTGACTCTAAACTTTCCAGACTCCCAATTTTTACCAGGTTTTAAAACTTTACAATCAACACCTTGCTCTATCCAATCTTTTTTATTTTTCGTAGATGGTAAAGTACGACTATTTATCTTATCTAACTTCTCATTTAATTGCTTTAATCCATCATTATCTAAAATCACTTTTGATATTGCTTGATCCAATTGACTGACTTTTAATATATGTCCATCAAAATCAATCACAATATCGCCATCTTCCAAATCAAACACTTCAAAATTATCTTCCATTTTCTTTCCTCCTCTGCGTTTTCTGCGTCTCTGCGTGAAAAAAATCTAAATTGTGGTGAACACAGAAAAACCCTGCATTCACCCAAAAAATTATACTACACCTCCTCACCCCCAATCACAGGTAACAGATGTTCATATAACTGCATAGCTTGTAAACAATTATTAATCCCCAAAACCGCAGAATTATAATTTTGAATTTTCTCCTCAATCTGATTTAACAAACGTTGATTATTAGCAATCTTTTCCTCAGCTTCTTGTTGCAAAGTCTTTTCTAAATAACTACGCGCTTGGGGATAAAGTTGTAAAATCTCATCAGCTTGTTTTTCCCCCATTGGTAACAACTGAGTTTTAATAGTTTGGTTGATAGTTTGACGGAAAGATTGACGAATAGTGTAAGAAACTTTCGGTTCAAAATCTAATTTCAACAATTGTCTAATTGCAGGTTGAGCTTCTATCACACTTTCTGGACCATAAGATTGAGAAGTTTGTTCTAACACTTGTCGAAATTGATAGATAGAAAAAGTTCCTTCATTGTAAAATCTAGGACTTTCTTTCACAAATCTATCACATTCCACCCTAGCAGCAGTTACCAAAGCTTGAGAAATCAATTTCTCTACCTCCTTAACTTGTAATTCAATTCCCCCATCATTACCCAACAAACGATACAATTGACGGTAATATTCTGATTTTCTAATCTTCTCCATTAACTGTTGGAATAAATTACCAATCACTTGTTCACAAGACTCAGTTAAAATATCCTCCAACTGATTTGATAAATAATAGAAAGCTTCCACCAAAATCGCTAATAAAGGTGCGGTTGCATTTCTGGGATGACTCAAAGTTGCACGACGATAAGCATCAGCGACGGAAAAGGTATCTAATAACTCATCTAAACGACGAATCATTTTTGATTGTAATTGTCGAAAATCATTTTCAAATTCCTCACAATGATTATTAATGATTTGATTGACTTCTTCATTGATATGTTGATTGAAATCTCTACCAACCTGTTGGAGTTGCTGATTTAATTTTTGCAACTCATATTCTTTCATACTTTCAATTTCTCGCGGTTGACTATCTAAATCTCGTTGGATATTTTGATAGTGTTTTTCTAGTTTGATGCAAATATCTCCTAAGTCATCCGCAAGATTTTTAAATAACTGAGGACGTTTTTCTTCTGTCAGATACCGGGTGATTGCATTGCGAAATTCTTCAATTCCGCTATCTTGAATCAATTGTTTAATTAACGGTGTTCCCTGTTCATTTAAAATTCTCACATAGTTTTGATTAGGAGTTTCAAAACTATTAACAGAAATTCTAAATTGACTAGGTGATAATTTACCAGCATTAGCACAATAACGATTAAATTCATTCACAAATTGGGGTGTGTCTTCTTTCCCATCTAAACCTTTGACACTTTCCGCAAAAATCGAATCTAACCCAAATCTATCTAGTTGACTGGTTTGTTTCAGAAGACTTCCATAAAAACCTAACAAACCACTGGTTTTATAAACTCTTTGACTCTCCCGAAATTGTCCATTAATTAAATCTTCTAATCTTTGTCGCAGTTGGTTATTGTACCAAGTTTCATCAATGCGGTTGAAAATATAAAAAACCCTGTCTCTAATACCTGCATTTTCCCGCATTGTTTCCAAAAGTTCTGTTTCTTCTTTTGTCATATCTCCTGCGGATGCAGGTTTGAGAACACAGACTACTGCGGATGTATCTGGATGTTGAATTTTTGCATAAGTTAATAGTGCATCTTTCGCTACTGGTGCATCAATTCCTGGTGTATCAATAATAATATTTCCATCTTCTAAAAGCGGATGATGACAATAATATTCAATCCGTTTTAAAACCGCGCTATTACTACCTCGTCTTGCATATCCCGCAGCTTCTTTGAGGTTAGAAAAGTTAAATTGTTCCATTGAATAAGTAGCATTATTCAAAGTCTTGATTCTCTCACGATTTGCTACATATCCATCCAATAATAAAGTTAATGCTTTAGCTAGTTTTGCACGTTCTGATTTACTTTCTCCCCCTTCTTTTTGAATAATCATATCACACCCTTGATGCAATAAATCAATTACATCTTGTTTGTTGATATTATCAACAGTATTGAATCCCAATTGTTGACATAAAAAAATCGCTTGTTCTCTGATTTCTGCTTCACTCAAAAAAGTTAAAACTACCCTTTCTTCATTTGCAGACGCATATTCAATTTTACATTCTGTTCCTGTTGCGTGTCCTTCTGCACTATATAATAATTCTCTTTCCAAAAGTGCATTAATTAACATTGATTTCCCAGCACTAAAAGCACCTGCAAACACAATTTCAAACCTGGGAGAAATAGCTTTATCTAAAGATATCTGCACAGATGTCACATCTTGAGAACGCAAAGCAGGTTCTTGATGTAGTAGTTGCAGAATTGTCTCAACTTGTGTTTGCAGTTGCTGACACTGGGGCGCTAAATTTGACATGGTAAGTAGTAAATAAGGTTTATCAGTATTGTAATACTACTTATCGCAACTTGGGTAGATTTGATAGAAATACAAGTATTTTCAGGTGCGTCAGACTGCATAAAATATGTAAACAATATGTATAGCTGTAGACAAGTAGTTAGGACATCTATTGATAATAAAACTCTCACGACAATTAGGGTCAACAATATAGGGGCGAAGCATTCGGACAATTAATTATCGGTTTTTACCTAAGACTATCATCCGAATGCTTCGCCCTGACTGTGGTCTAAAGACATGAAAACTGCTGTAACAATGTGAGGATGATAAAATTTAGCTGTATAACAGCTTTAGGTCAAACCTAAAGCACCACGAGTCACACCTAATTGATTTTGTAAAAGTTGATTTTGTAACTTTAATGTTTTCCACAGTTCTGAACCTGTGATTTCTCCTTGGATAAGTTGTTGATAATAATGTATGGTTTCCTGTACTTGTGCTGGTGTTTCGTTGAGAAATTCAATTCTCAAATGTTGCAAACCCAAACCTATTAATTTTTGTACGTATTCTGCCCCAGTTTGAGCAGCACCATTGTATACTGTATTTCTACATCCTGCGTCTGCTGTAAGGATGTGTTCACTACCTACCCTATCTCTAATTTTGACCTCGTGTTTTTCGCATGGTCTACCACAGTTAGTGTAGTCTGTTCCTTCAGAAAGAAAGGCACAAAAAACGCAATGTTCCATGTGAAACATAGGAATATGTTGATGTATTGTCACCTCCAAAAATTGCGGTGCATAACTGGTAATTAAATCTACGAGTTGGTTAATATTTAAATCGTAGGATGCAGTTAACCTTTCTAAATTAAACCGCTTAATAAAATAATCTGCGGTGAGAGGATTAGCAACATTTAAGGAAAAATCCCCAATACATCTTTCCCCTGCAAAATATTCTAAATGGTCGTAATTTCTAATCAAATAACCATCTGCTTGGGAATCTTTAACCTGTTTTAAAATCCAATTTTCTCCCGGTTTAGTAATGCGGGGAGGTGCTACAAAAATACTGGGGACTGGGGAGTGGTGATTGGTGACTGGGTATTCTTTAAAGATTTTGACCGCTTCTCTATAATTGCGCGGATCTTCAAATTCACAGTATATTGTTTTAATATCTGCTCTTAATGCTGCTTTGAGTTGTTGAATATTTCTGACTAAAACAATCAAATTATTTTTACAATCTTCATCACAAAACCCATAACTCTCTTCAACCCTCTTTCCTTCGTGTCCTTCGCGTTCTTTGTGGTTCATTCCTCTGGAAATTATACTTAAATTTTGATTAATTAAATCCGTCCATTTTGCACTATGATTTAATTGCCAAAGTTTAGGTTTACTTCTTAACTCCTCTAATTTTTCTACTATTTCCCGACGCATTTTATTTAACTCACTCACGGGTAACATTGCATTACCAATAATCTGATTTTGCAAACTTGCTAAAAGAAAAGGTGTATTTCCTAAACGTCCAAATTGTTCCTTTAATTTTTCTGATGTTAAAGGTTTAGTATGTGCTTCCTGTAATAATATCTCTGATTTAACCTTGACAATATTACCAAGTTCATCATCAGCAATAGCTATTAATTTATCTCCCACTTCCCCATAGACATCTATATTAATAGGTTTGGTAAAGTTGGGATATTCACCTTCATAACTTTGACGAATTTGTTTATCTAATTCTGGGTCACTGGTTTTCCAAACTTTATCACCGATATTTATTTTATGTATGTTTAAATTATTTCTCCCAAAAGTTAAAATTACTTCTTTACCTTTGGGAATAACTTCATATATTCTTCCCCCTTCTTCTTTCGCTTCTGGGTGTCCACTATCAAACACTACCCCATCACCAGGTTTAACAGGTGCGGAAATTTTAACGGTTATTTGTTCATTTTTAATGCGAGTAACTTCTCCTAAATAAACACCGCGTTTTTTACCGAAGTTTGCATGAACCAATTCTTGATTATTTATTCCCTCAAACCAACCCGTATAAAGTCCGCGAGAAAAGGCCATTTCTAAATTATATTGGTCTTGAACTCTTGTTCCCCCTTCCCTTGTAGGGAAGGGGGTTAGGGGGTTAGGTCTTTCCGCTATTTTATCTAATCCTTTTCTATAAACTTGAGTCACATTAGCAACATATTCTGCTGTTTTTAATCGTCCTTCTATTTTTAAAGAAGTCACTCCAGTTTTTACTAATTCTGGTAAAACTTCTAAACCTGCTAAATCTTGCGGACTGAGTAAATATTTTCTATTACCTAAATCTACAAATTTTCCATCTGCAATTAAATGATATGGCATTCTACAAGCTTGAGCGCATTCACCCCTATTTGCGGAACGTCCTCCTAATGCTTCGCTCGTTAAACATTGTCCAGAATATGCGACGCACAAAGCACCATGAACGAATATTTCTAAGGGTAAAATAATATTTTTTTCAGATATTTGTTGTTGAATTTTATTGATTTCTTTAATTGAACATTCTCGCGCTAAAACTACCAATTGACATCCTAAAGATTTAGCAAATTCTACCCCCGCAGCACTGGTAATAGTCATCTGGGTTGATGCGTGAATGGGAAAGTCTGGGGAAAGATGACGAATTAAACGACAAATACCCACATCTTGCACAATAACAGCATCAACACCAGCAGAAATGATGTTTTTGAGGTATTGCTCTGCTTCTGTCAGTTCTGAGGGGAAAATTAGGGTGTTTAAGGTGATATAACCTTTGACTCCCCGTAGGTGTAGAAATTCCATTAATTCGGGTAAGTCTGCAATGGTGAAATTATCTGCTCTCATTCTGGCATTAAATTTCTCTAAACCAAAATAAATTGCATCTGCACCATTTTCGACTGCTGCAGTTGCACATTCCCAGTTACCCGCAGGTGCTAAGAGTTCGGGGAGTTTGATTTTTGTGGTGGTTGTCATTTTGCGTAGTTTGATTTTATTGTGAATTTATCGATTATATCTAAATTGGGGTATGGTTGGGGGTAGATGAAAATCCTCGGCTTCTTTTTTAATCATCTCAATAAATTATTAATCTATTTGATAATTCGGGGATCTGGATTTATCTAAGATTATAAAATTTGATGAATACTCTCAACGACTGGTTCAATAAAATCTACTGCATCACCAACCATCAATTCATCTATAGGCCAGCGATTTCCTAACCCAAAGGTAGGATCTATATCTGCTTCATGAGCAATTTTATTTCTACGATACACGATAGAATTTAATGAGAAATTAAATCCCGAACACGCTGAATACTAATCCGAAATTGATCAAGTGCTGACTGCATAACTCGATGATAAGGCAATAATTTTATCTGCTAAATTGAAAAACGTTGTTTTAAATTCTTGTTGCTTTCTTTGATTAGCTTCTAATACTCTACCATACTGTTTTAACTGTTCAGATGTTAAAGCATAAATAGATGTAGAATGTTCTTGAGATAGGGCAATTAGACTATTGAAATTAGATATTTTTGTCATGGTCAAATTAACATTCATTCCCTGTTCAGCATATACCTGATTAGGCAACAACAAATTATTTATTTCTAGAATTGGTTTTAACTTATGATTAACTGTATTTTCAATTTTTTCTATCCATATTTGAAATGCTGTGGTTTCTTTACCCCTAATAATTCTATAGTTTTGAACTATAGTTCCTAAAAATTTCAATCTAAATTCAGGAAATGGATAATTAGCTTCCTTTAATATGGGATTTTCACTGGCTTTTCTTGCCCAAGCACACCATTTTGGTAAAATTCTAGCTAGAGAATCTATAGCCATGACGGAAAAGAAATCGGCAGTTGTGGGAACTAAGAAAAAATCGCTAATCATTAATAAATTTTGATTGATAGATCCTAAACTGTGACTTTGCTGCAAGCATCCAACCTAAGTTAAAGGTAGTGGTAGTTTTGCTAACACCACCTTTATGATTAAATAAGGCGATTTTCTGAACCATTGTAATTATTTTGGTAAATGTCTCATTGGAAAATCTGTATTACTTAGTATAGCCTAAGTAAATTATTTCTAACTTAATACGCTCACAACATTTGTAATAATTGAACCCGTATCTATTTCTGTTATTAAACTAAATCAAAACACTATTAACTAGCACTGGTTAAACTATATCAATGCTAAAATAAAGCCTGAAAATCAGGTTTAATTTAGCAAATAACCAATTCTGGCTTGACTATATTTATTCTTTTAAAAATGGCTCAGGTCGGATTTGAACCAACGACCCCAGGCTTATGAGTCCCGTGCTCTAACCAACTGAGCTACTGAGCCAAACGTTTTATCAACATTAATTAATATAGCACACTATTTTGGCTGTGGCAATGACCAAAACAAATTTTTGCCAAATTTTTTCTTCCATATAGCCGTAGACAGAGTAGTTAGGACATCAATATAATAATGAACCTCTTACTACAAAACGGTTTTACTCCTGCCTCCTGCCTCCTGCCTCCTGCTATATTTCCAAAATAAAAGAGGGAGTCAAACTCCCTCCACAAACAAGACAATTACTAAATTAACCAGCAGCCAAGTATTTACAGGCGTGCCTGTGTCCGTGATGGCAAGAAAGCAATGGGGTTAACTGCGCCCTTACCTGCGGGGTGAACTTCAAAATGGATGTGGGATCCTGTGCTAAAACCAGTGCTACCCATCGCTGCAATGATTTGTCCTTGTTCCACTTCTTGACCTACTTGCACTAAAATCCGGCTGTTGTGAGCATAGCGGGTCAAGCTGCCATCAGCATGGCGGATATCAACCAAGAGTCCATAACCACCGTTGTTCCAACCTGCTCTTTCTACCCTACCGGCAGACGAGGCGTAAATTGGTGTACCCACGCCGTTAGCAATATCAATACCTCTGTGCATTCTACCCCAGCGCCAGCCATAGCCAGAGGTAAGCACACCCTTAGCAGGCCAAATATGCGCCGTGGAAGAGGAAGGCTCTGTAGTTTCTTCAACAGATTTGGGCAGATATAAATCTACTGCTGCCAAAGGTGGTAAAGCTGGGGATACTCTGGTTCCGCGCAAGTTACCCAAGGAGTCACTAGAGTTGACACCAGCGGTAGGTACGTTTAACCTAATGCTAGAAGAACTACCAGAGGAGTTACCAGGTAAAGCTGTTTGCCTTGATATGAATTGGGGGTTAATTGGCTCATTATTGGGTCGAGCCGCACTTACCAAGGGCTTAACCGGTTGTTGACTATAGCCTGGTTGTATCGGCTTGGGTACAGAAATTGATACCGCATTCAGTTGAGCATTAACTGGAAAATTTGTTTGATTATTGGCTTTCTCCACCACAACGGGGACTGGTGTATTTTCAGTTTCATCCACGTTAGCCACAGTTACACCAGACTTTTGAGCGCGGTATTTTTCCCTTAGTCTTTCAATTTCGGCTTGCAAGCTGCGGATACGCTCAGGACCTTTGAGCTTTGCTGTTTTTTGAGGTAGTTGTTGCTCTGTTTGTGTTTCTGTCGCAATATCCAGTTGTGAATTATCACCTCCCACTGCCAAGGAATTAGGAGCAGTGAATTCAGTTTCTGGGGTTGGCGGCAGTTGATTCCCAGCTAAAGGTACGGGAATAGCAACACTGCTGTTGTTCCTAGCGACTGGTGACTGTTTGACTACAGGTACGGGAATGGCAACACTGTTATTGTTGCTTTCCACTGGTGACTGTTTGACTACAGGTACGGGAATGGCAACACTGTTATTGTTGCTTTCCACTGGTGACTGTGGAATCAGAGGTAGATTAGCTTCTGGATCAGGTTTACTCAGCGGAGAAACAGCAAGTTTGGGATTGCTGCTAGGCCGGATGAAAGTAGGACTGATTGCTACAGTTGGCTGAGTATAACTGGTACGCTCTGCTTTAGCTGTGGGAATAATCAGTTTTTGACTGATTTGCAGCTGGTTGGGATCATCGAGATTATTAGCTTTGATGATATCGGAAACAGAAGTCCCGTAATTATCAGCAATCTCGGCTAATGTGTCTCCGGGTTTAACTTCGTAGGTTGTCGTTGCTAATTGCGCGACAACTGCGGGTGCGGGTGCAGGTGTCAATGCTTTCTGCACTGGCGCACTTGTTTGTTTATCCTGTTTTAACCTGGATATTAGGTCGGCTTGGTTAGCATCTATCACCTCTGACGACTGTACTGGCAAGCTGTTATCAGCTACAGTTGTTGGTTGTGCTACCTCAATACCAGCTTCTGAGAACTTATTTGTCTCATCAGGCCGCAACTGGGCAAGACTATTTCTTAAACGGTTGGATTTTTCCTGTAAGCGATTGAGTGCGAACTCTTGCTGCGCTTTTAGTTGTGCATTAACATCATTGCTAACTGGGTTTGCTGATTCTACTATTACGACTGGGGATAGAGAATCAGCAACACCCTGATTTTGAGAAAATTGCGATTCTGTCTGGGACAGTGGTTTTTCTGTTTGTAACCGAGATTGAACTGAGTTGTTATTCAATCCCTGCTCTACTTGGGGTTGCAAGTAGACAGCATTTTTGTTAGCTTCTGATGTTTGAATTTGTACAGCCATTTCCTTGGCTGCAACTGGCCATTTAGCTTCAAGCCCAGGCATTTGCGAAACTGCTGTTGGTTCCCCGACAATGACAGGATTTTCAGGCACGCTCGCTGAAGGGACGGCTTGGGACTCCAGCTTTGTGGCCGCAAATTTTATCTCAGTGTCAGAAGCAGCAGGAATTGTTGAGGCTGCTTTTTGACTGCCAACAGGCGCGGCTGCTTGGGCTTGATCGCTTTGTCGAGTCACCAAAAGGCTGGTTGCGCCCATTGAGATTGCCAAGCCAATCATCGCGGCTTGGGTTCCCGCCCGGCGGTTTGTTTTGTGAATTGTCTCATTTGACGGCTCGATCAGGACACCATCGCTGTTGGGAGTATTGTTTAACACAGCCTTTACTCTCTTTTTCAATGCTCGTTTCAAAGACGACCTCCTATGATCACGCTTCGCTTAACTGATCTTGATTTTTCTGTTGGATATTAATCCATAATTTGAGATCACATCAAACGATAGATCAAGATCACATTTACCAGAGATACTTAGGCAAGATTAACCTGCTTCTCTGATTTAGACAAGTTCACACTTGTTAGTCAACCTTAAGATTTTTGCGTTGAATTGTCTGTTTTCACTCCTCACAAAACCCAGGATTTTTCGCTCTTGACAGTTATGCCTGATGCTCATGCTTTCAAAGCGGGGACTGGACAAATCTGATAGCTTTGATCCCGTTCACTATCGCTGTTAGCATTTGCTCTGCTGCAACTTTGAAAAAAACGATGTTCCTGCTGTAGATATTTTCTAAGTTTTTTTATCTAATCAGTCTTATCAACAGGAGACTTTACGGCTTTTATTTCCTAAAAAACAACCGTACAAATCCGCCGCAGTTTCTGATATGGTCGATTGTATTTCATAATACAAATAGCTAAGATGCTTGACAGTAAATGCTTTGATGATTTTACCTCTGACAGAGATAAAATTTCAATTCACTAAAATCTATCATTGTCTCTTGGTTTGGAATCAAAGTTTCTATACAAATTTCTTATATGACTATCTTTGGACTCAGCAATTTTTTTTATCTAGGTTGATTTAGTATATAAATGTTGCTACATCTAAATCTTGTTTTAGTAATAATACTTAAACAGTTAAGTGGAGAATTTGCTTCTTTCCTAACTGATTCAGTCTTTATAAGTAAAACCTAGCTAACTATTGTAGATACCCTAACTGTCGTCGGCATTCAAACAAGCCAATAGCCACACTTACGGATAGATTCAAGCTGCGAACGCCGGGTTCGTGCATGGGTATGTAGAGGGTAGAGTGACAGACATTGAGAACATCTGGCGGTAAACCTGTGGTTTCACTGCCAAACAATAACCAATCATCGGTTTGATACTGGTAGTTAATATAGTTAAAACTGCCACGAACGCTAAACCCTAACAATCTGCCTCCACGCTGTTGATGGATGATTTGGAATGCTTCTGGAGATTCGTGATAGTGCAGTTTGACGTAAGGCCAGTAATCTAAACCTGCTCTTTTGAGGTAGCGATCGCTAATTTCAAACCCTAATGGACCCACCAAATGCAATTCTGTCCCTGTAGCGGCACAAGTACGGGCAATATTGCCTGTATTTGGAGGAATTTGCGGGTTAACTAAAACTACCTGGGGCATAAGACAAGTCAAAAGTTAAAAGTTAAAAGTCAAAATCCAGTAGAAACCAAGGAAGGCACTGGGGTTTATGAGTATATCAGAGAAAATATACCTAAAAACACATATAGACGATATATAGGTTTTGTTAATAGGCATTAACCACTAGGGACACATTAGATTTTTAAAACAAATAAGGTCAAGGAGGCAGGAGTTATTAATTTTGGATTTTGGATTTTGGATTTTGGATTATTTTTGTCAAATCCAATCTAAAGTCTAAAATTTTTTCCCAGTACCCAGTACCCAGTACCCAGTCCCCAGTCCCCAGTCCCCACTAAGCCATGACAGAGGAACAAAATAATTTGCTTTCTAGTTCTTGTTCCCGTTCTTGGGTGGCAATGATGGCTTGTTTAATGACTTGCTGGGCATCGACACCAAGTTTGTGTAACTGTAACCATTGTTGGGCTTCGTTGCCTTCACGGAGAATTTTCTGTAAGGGAGACAGGAAACAACCGAAGCCTTGTTGTTTGGCTATGCCCCAAACTTCTTGATATAGCTGGTTAATCCAATCTCTGGCGAGTATGGTACTACCATCTTGCCAATGTTGCAATTGGGCATCAAGACTGGATGTGGCTGCTGCCATTTCATTTTTAGCGGTTATATTAATTAGTTCTTCAGGTGAGAAACTGCTTTGGGTTAAGGGGTCAATATTGGGGTTGTCAATGATTTGCAATAACCGCGCTTCTAATAAGGCTGTAATTGCTAATAAGAAAATAGGATCTGTGACTAAATCACAAATTCGCAATTCTAAGCGATTTAAATCATAAGGACGGCGATCGCCATTTGGTCTAACTGATGTCCACAAATGTCGGACATTTTGCATTGTTCTAGCTTTTAACTGTGCTTCCACCCATTGAATATGATGGTCATGACTGGCAAATAGAGGTACATGACTGGGAGTTTGGGGGAAGAGTCCCCAACGGGTAGAATGATAACCTGTGGCTTTACCATCTAAAAATGGTGATGAGGCGCTTAGGGCAAGGAAAAGTGGCGCTTCTATACGGATAATCCGACAGGCACGCATTAATATTTCTGGATCGGGAATGCCAATATTAATATGTACGCTGGCGGTGACAACTTTTGTCCCGTAGGTTTGCTCAATGTAGTCATGATAAGGGTTAGTGAGGTCAGAACGGTAAAAGCGATCGCTTCTTCCCAAGGACAGGGTACTCCCTGGTATCAATGTGTAATTGTTTAACCGCTGCAAATATTTCCGTAACTGCTGACGTGGGCGCAATAAACCACACAATTGATTTTCGTAACTGGTGGAAGCTTTAGTGATGTATTCTACGTTGCGGCTATCTGGCTCTCGCATAAATCCCTGTAAATCCGCAACAATTTGGTCGGAGAGACCAACTATTTCACCTTGAGGTGTGCCAGTATACATCTCAATTTCAAAGCCTTTCGTTAAGACCACTTTATTTTGCTCCTTGGCTCTCCTAATTTTGATAAATTGTATCAAATTTAACGATTTTTTGCATCTGGTGATTGGGGATTGGGGATTGGTGATTGGTGATTGGGTAGTAATTTATAATTACGAATTACTTATTACCTATTACCCAATTATGAATTACTCATTATTTTTGCTCTTGCAGAATTGATTGTTGCATCAGATAAATCACATAATGCTGCTAAGGAAATTCTGCCTTCATTTAATAAGGAAGTTACCCTAGTTGATGCTGCTTCTGATATGCGCTTACCGCTACGAATTTGAATTTTAAATTTGTCAGCTATACCATCGAAAATCACCAAAAGAGATATATTTTTCCAAATAATTTGTGTAGGTTGAATCACCTTAAAAGCAGTGACTATTTTTCCTGCTTCTGGTACATGAAATGTTAATCCTGAGTTTTGAATAATCTGCTGTATTCTTTCCAAAGGTAAAATAGAGATATCAATATTTATATGTTCTATTTTCACCAAGTTGGCTAAATCAGGTAATTTCATAGAGACATCATTATTTAAATCTTCGTTTTTACAGGTAAGTTTACCTTCTAAAAAATCGGTAACTGCATAAATTTCCACTGTATAAGCCGGCAGTGGTACTGTACCTTTTTCATAAAATAATTGTCCTTCTGGGGTAACGGTAATAGGTGATTTCAATGCCAAAGTTTGTAATGATTGAAGTGTGGAAATTGTACTGTGAACAAATACAGGATCAAGTCCCAGGATAGATGCTAATTCATCTCCTGTTGGTGGGGGTTCAAATTCCAGTCCAGCACGGATGATAAACTCTTCCATGACATTAAATGGACGTGGTTCTTTAACTGTTAATTCTAAGGTATTTTTACGCAAACTATAGCGAAATTGACGGGCTGCAAAAACTGATAATTGGGGATTTTCTGTTTCAATTTCGGTGACTATATTTTTGAGATGCGGATCAATATTTCTATCAACAGAACCAGGAAACATCAATAAAACCTCCATGACGAGTGGCGAGATTTGCTACTTCTGAATACATTCGACCAACTTTACCAGAGTTGCTGGTAAATAAATCGTGACAACCAACAATTACTAATAATTCTTGAGCGCGAGAAAAAGCGACGTTTACCCTTTCTGGTTTTTTAGCAAATCCCACATCTCCTAAAGGATTATTCCGCACCATACTCACAATTACAACTGGTCTTTCCATACCTTGAAATCTATCAACTGTACCTGTTCTAATGTGCAAGGATGGAAAAAGTTCCGGTTGTAAACGTTCATCTATTTTTCGCAGTTGAGCGCCATAAAATGTAATAACTGCTATTTCTTTTTTAGGTTCACCATTAGCAACTCTAGAACGCCAAGCATTTTCAAAATCTTGACAGATTTTTTCAATGACATCTACTTCTTGGGGATTAAAAAATGATGTTCCTAATTTTTCTTCTGCAAATTCATCTTCTCTAGGCGTTGTCACCCACAGTAAATGATGTTCTGGTTTAATGATTTCACCTGCTAAATTATGGGCGCGTTTGCTATCTGGTTCTAAAATGCCACATTCTAATTTACCATCATAAAACTGATTGATTGCTCCCATAATATTGGGGTGCATTCGATATTGGGTATTGAGCATTTGTTTAATGCTATTATCGGCATTTTCAAACTGAAATTTAAATAAGGATTCTTCGAGAAATCCCATTTCTTCTCTAGAATGTCCCATTGTTTCTGCGACTTCTTCTATTGTGTCAATTTCTAGCATTGGTGGTAGTTGTCGGTGATCTCCTACCATGACTAATTTTTTGGCTTTCAATGCGGGGATAACTAATTCTGGAGGTGTACATTTACTTACTTCATCAATAATGACAACATCAAAATATTTAAATTCTTCCGAGAAGTTGTAATTTGCAGCTTGCACGCAGGTGATACCAACGACGTTAGCGTTATCTAAATAAATTTGTCTTAAATCGTTACTATCTCTTTCTGAAGGTTGACGTAGTTTGGTAATCCAATCTTGGACAAAGTTTTGATATTTCCGCAAATAATCTTCTTCATTTTGTAGTTGTTGTTGCCAAAGATCAAATTGTTGTTTTATCTGCTGCAAAAATTCCAAATTCAAGAAATCTGTTTCTGTGGTTTTGGGCTGAGGTTTAAATTGATCGGGTATTTGTTGCCAAGTCATCTCGCAGCAATTTTTTTCTATGATTAAATCATTGGAGATATGGGATTTTAATTTTTCTTCTATTTCATTTAATTTAATTTTTGCTTTTTCAAGTTTTTGTAAAGAGTTTTTGCTGGTTTTATTTATTTTTACTAGTTCCTCTTTTAAAGATTCTTGAATATTCTCGAATACTGAGAAAGCATCTAAGGAGGAATTTAAATCATCCAGATGAGTTATGCAAGTTTCCCAAAGCTGCACTTGTTTCTCAAATTCCTGATGCTGTTCCCAAATATTTGCTTGTTTTGCTAAATATTGTTGTGTGAGATTTCGTAATTTTACAGGTAGCTGTGGTTGTTTATTCAGCTGTTCCAAAATTTTTACAACTCTTTCCAGCAGTAAATTAGCATCTTGACTGGCTTTTTCTACCTGAGTTTGAGTTGCTAATATTTGTTCTTGGGTAATTTGATTATTTGGAGGTTGATTTAACTGTTGTTGTTTGTGCAAATTATTAAGTTGTTGCTCTGCTTCTGTTTTTAATTTGAGAACACATTGACGAGCATTAGCAAGAATTGTATCTAATAATTCTTGGGTAATTCTAGCTAAAGTAGAATCCAGGTTATTTAATTCATAAGATGCACTGTAGGTTTGTTGCAGTTGAATTAAAAAACTCTGGGCATTTTCAACTAATAATTGACGTTGTTTTGTAGTGAGTAATTGATACTTTTGAAACTGTTGATATGTTGCTTGCCATTTTTGGCGATCGCTCTTTTCCAAGAATAAGAGAATTTGACTAAAATTTTGCTGCATAAAATAGCTAAAATTATGCTTTTTACCCCTTCTGTCACTAAAATTACCATCAATTTCATAAGACAATGCTTTGATTAGTAATTCCCATTCTGGTAATTTAATTTGGTAATTCTTTGGTAAGATTGGCAAGTTTAAGTTTTTAGCAAACATCAATAAACCCAGTGGTAAATGCAGCATTTCTTCAGTCAATAATAAATCAGATTGCTGGCAATTTTTCAAAACTTGGTAAAGATGGGAATACGCTGTAGTTTTCCACTCTTTAACTGCTGCGATAATATAATCAATTTCTCGTTTACGGTTTTCCCAATTTTGAATGGTTGGTTGTAGCTTGTGATCCTGATTAATAGACTTTTGATACTCTGTTTGTAACTGATGTAAATAGGCTGATTTTTTTTGGAAACCCTGTACTAATTTTGCTAAGTCTGACATAGCGATAGTTGCATCATAAGCATAGGTGAATGTTGATTGAAATCCGGCAATTTCCTTGGCTATAGTTTCCCGCAACCAGACAGCTAAACCGAATGCACCACGCACAGGACAAATAACCCCCAGTTCATCGGTATACTTAATAGCTTGATTGACTTTTTCCCGAAAATCTCCTACTAGATTATTTTCTAATATATAAGGTTGCAAACGGGGTAAAAAATCTTTAATTTCTGGATCATCCCAATTGATATTTTGTGGTTTATTGATAATATCTTTCACCCCATTAATTAAAGATTCAATTTCATTTTTATGCTCAAGCAATTCATGATAGACAGTTTCTTGAGTTCTGTAAACATTCTCTAACTTTATCTTTTCATCTTTTAATTTCTTTTGTTTATGATTGACTTTTTCCACTAATTTTAAGTAATCTGTAAATCTTTTCGATGTTGTTAATAGCTGCTGAAGAATTTGTATATTTTCTCTGTGTTGATTGAGATTATTTTCACAGTCATTAGCAGTATTTTCTAACCATCTGTTAATTACTTGGTCTTCTAAAAATCCTTGTCCTTCTTCTCCAACTTTTTCAGCTTTTCCTTTTCTGACAGCGCGGATAACTGGGTTGTGAACTAAGCGACTTAAAGCATTATCAACTGCTAAATTAGCTTGGGAAGTAATTAATGTGCGACCACCACGCAAAGCTATTTGATAGCAAATTTCGGCAATTACAGTCGTTTTACCTGTTCCTGGTGGACCTTGAATCAAAACTAAATCTTCTGCGGCTATTACCTTTTCTACAGATGCTTTTTGACCTGAATTTGCAGCAGATAATAACAAATCTTGTGGTTTTAGTTTAACAGTTTTTTGAATAGGTCTGGCTTGGGAAGCGTCAAATAAGAAATCTCCTAAATATGGGTTTTGTGTCCGTCCTTGTTTTAATTGTTCTAATGCTTTTTCTTTACGCTTAATTTGTTTAATATCACCAGCAGCATCAAAAAATAAGTATCCTTTTGTTGGTATTTGATAATTTTCCGATGCTATATATTCTACTAATTCCCGCTCAAGCCTGATGTAAATAAGATTATTTCTGTGGTCAATTTTTTCAATATTTCCTAATTGACGACTAGTGCGACGAGTTATTTCAGTAGGTACAGAATCAGAAAATTTGATATCTTGATTTTTTGCCTGTTTTACCCGTTCCCAAAAGTTTTCTACATCTAAATAATTCTCTTCATCACCATCAAGGGTGGCTGAGTTAATATCAATTTTTAAGGCGATTTCTTTTTGTTGGCAGTCATATTCGGAGTGGAAAAATTTGACACAAAATTGTCTGGCTTTAGCAATACGTTCTTCAATTTTCAAAAAAGCTTTCCATGCTTGTAGTTGGTCTTCGGTGGGTATATGATTACCGCATATTGGCATTTTATTTATTTGTGCCAATCTCTTGGGAGAAATATTTATAGGCTCATAATAATTAGGAACTAACTGCAATGGTAATGGTAAAGCATAAGCGTCAATTCTTCCTCTTGATAGTGGTAATAAATAAACTGAGAGAATTTTTAAACCACCAGTACCATTTTTTTTCACTGCGGCTCTCAATCCTAAAGTTTTATTTAGTTCTTTCAATCTTTTGGGTAGTTGAAACTCACTGTCATCTGTAGCAATGGTTAAATCCCAAATTTCTTCTCCTGTATCTTTTCCCTTACCTTGACGGCGAAGATAAAATAGGCAAGTTTTTTTACCTATACATTCAAAAATCAATTCATGAGCGCGTTCTTTTTTTTCTCGAAAGTTGGAATATGATGTAACTGCTTGTTGTCCTTCAAAGCTACGAATTAAGTTATCAATTGTGGAATTTAATAAGCTATAGCCAAAGGTTTCTGAATTGTTTATTTTCACTAATTTCTGTTGCATGGATGTCCTGATTGTTTTTGATTTCACACCAAGAGGAATAAGGTTAGATATAGTTTTAAAGATGAAACTGGTGATAAACCTGACTGGCGGCTCGATGTAATAAAGAATGTCTCCAAACAAGAGATTTAATATCATCTGCATAACCACCGCCAATAACACAAGCTACTGGATAACCAGCACTAACGCAGGTGGTTAAAACCTGCATTTCTCGTCGAAAAATTCCAGTGTCTGTGAGAGATAATTTTCCTAGTTTATCATCTATATGGGTGTCGACTCCAGCGTCATACAATACTATATCTGGCTTAATTTCTGTTAGCAAGTCTGGTAGGTAATTAGCTAGGGTTTGTAAATAAGCATCGTCTTCCATTCCTAGTGGTAATGGTACATCTAAATCACTTGTTTGTTTGGTGCTAGGGAAGTTAATTTCGCAGTGCATGGAAAATGTAAAAACGCTGTGATCATTTTCAAATATAAACGCTGTTCCATCTCCTTGATGTACGTCTAAGTCAACAATTAACATCTTTTTAGCAAGTCCTAATTTTTGTAAAACGCGAGTAGCAATTGCTAAATCATTAAAAATACAAAAACCAGATCCATAATTAGGAAAAGCGTGATGTGTTCCACCAGCAGTATTACAAGCTAAACCTTGGTTTAATGCTAATTTAGCCGTTAATATTGTTCCACCTACTGCTACACAGGTACGATTTACTAAAGCTGGACTCCAAGGTAAACCAATGCGTCTTTGTGCTTTTGCTTCTAATGTTCCTTCGCAGTAAGCTTGTACATAACTTTTGGTGTGGACTAATTCTATTAATTCTTGCGGTGGACATTCAGGAGTGTGAAACTGTTCTGGATATGCTACCCTGTCAGCTAACAGCAATTCATACAGTTGTCTAAATTTCGACATGGGGAAGCGATGTCCAAGCGGCAGAGGTGCAATATAATCTTGATGGTAAATAATTGGTAGATCCATTACTTAGGTGAAGTACACCAATAAATTTTGAGGTTAACTACTACTGATACTGAGGATTAAGTCTCAAAAATCAGTCTCCAGCTAGATTGTCATCAGAAAACAATTAATTTATTTGTGTTTTTCAAAGTAATAAAAGTCACCTTTTTTTAGGTAGAAATCGGATTTTAGTAAACATATCATCAATTACTTATCATTGCTATAATGTATCACATATTTTTGCTCGGATGATCATTATACATCAATTTCTCTGGAAAAACTTAGCGAGTTTAATTTGCTAATTGTTGATATCCTAATTTTCAGGTCAGCATTCAGCTTTTCGCTTCTAGCTATATTCCTGATTTAACGATCATTCTCAATCTTGACTCTTGTAATTTCCAGTTGTCAATTCACTATCAAATATAACTATGATGCAATGGATTATACCTCTTATATTTATTCTAGTTGGCTTTCTGACTGGCATAATTGGTGAAAAAGTTATTTTTAATAGAATTAAAAGCTTTGTTATTAAGCGGCAAATTCCTGGGAGTGAGATTATATTTCAATCACTGCACAGAATGACCTTTATTTGGTTTGTTTTGGCAGGTTTTTTTTGGGCTATTCTTAGTTCTCCTGTTAAACCAGGTATTGCTAATGTTCTGCAAAAAATCATCACCATAATTTTATTATATTCTGTAACTTTAGTTTTAGCTAGACTGACTGCCGGTTTTGTCAATTTATTTGTCCAACGTACCGAGGGAGTTTCTACATCCCTGCTTTCTAATTTAGCTAAAACAATTGTTTTAGTTTTGGGAACATTAATTCTTTTGCAAACTGTGGGTATTGAAATTACTCCCATAGTTACCACCTTGGGAATTGGAGGTTTAGCTGTTGGTTTAGCTCTACAAGACACCTTAGCTAATTTATTTTCTGGTTTTTATTTAGTTATTTCTAAGCAGGTAAGAGCAGGGGATTATGTTAAATTAGATGATGGTCATCAAGGTTATGTCACAGATATTACTTGGCGAAATACCACAATCAAGGAAATTTCTAATAATGTGATTATTGTTCCTAATTCTAAGTTGGCTTCGGCAATTTTTACTAATTATCATCTACCTGCAAAAGAAATTACTTTAACTATGAATGTGGGTGTTAGTTATGATAGTGATTTGGAATTGGTGGAAAAAGTGACTATAGAAGTCGCTAAAGAAGTTATGCAAGAAATTGCACCAGAATTAATTCAAATCGAACCTTATCTGAGGTTTCACACTTTCAATGATTTTAGCATAGATTATACTCTTTATATGCGAGTCAGTGAATATTTTGACCAGCGCATTGGTAAACATTTGTTGGTGAAGAAGTTACACAAACGCTATCAACAAGAAGGAATTGAAATTCCTTTTCCAATTCAATACGTTTATACACATGGCATTTAATATAATTGCATATAATTTGCTATGGTTTTAGCAATGCTAAACCCGAAAAAGATGCCATTTTCATCAGATTTAGTTTATACAGTTAGAGGAAACAGGGTAAAACTCTATTTTGTAAAGTGATTTAAAATTTTCTAGCAAAAAACGAGAAATAGATCATATAGTAATGTAACTCTCAACTCGGTTGTGAAAGTTACAGTTAATCATAGTTAAACCTGTATGTATACAGTTAGTATTGAAACTCAAGTTCATGCCTTGCGTCCGGGCGATCGCGTGAGATATTCTGGTGTAGACTGGGATATAAAAGATTACAGCACCTACCAAGATCCTCAAGGTTATCAAACCGAGGAATGGTTGTTAGTCTCCTCCGGTGGTTCGGAATATTACTTATTGCGAGAATATGACCCCAGCGAAGAAATTAACTCTGTAACTTGGTATATTTCCAATCAATTACAGAATGTGTCTTTATATACTCCAGATTTTCCCAAAAACCCACTACAACTAACTACATTATGGAAAGAAATGCAAGTATTAAATACCCCTTATCCAGAACTAAAACTTTTCTATAAATCCTATTATTTCGATTCACAAACTGAAGGAAGTTATGATTCTGAAGGGAAAACAAAATCTCGCATTACTTGGGATTATTGGGATAAAGACCATTGTGTAAATTTAGCAATAGAATCTTTTCCCAATCTACAATTAGAGATTTACTCAACCAAAATAGTCAAGCCTGAAGAATTTCATAATATTCAAAAAGGTGTAAGTTCGGAACGCCAGGTATTGAGGTGGAAACCTGAGTTAATAATTGAATTAATAATTGCGCTCATATTTTTGTCCATCGGTATATTTTTAATGATATTTGGGTAAAGTTTCTATGTCTATTTCCTTATTTATTGAAAACTATGATCATCGTATTGCCTTTTATATCAATGGAGATTTACAGTTTGATAGTGCTGATGAGGCAATTTATCATGAAAATTTAGTAATTCCTGCTGTATCTTTAGCCATCCAAAGATTTACTGATACAGATTTACGGGTTTTGATTTGTGGTGGTGGTGATGGATTAGCTGCTAGAGATTTACTGCGTTTTGCTCAGGTAAAAAACATTGATTTAGTAGACTATAATCCAGATGTTATCGAATTAGCAAACACAGTATTTAAACCTTATAATTTAGGCAGTTTAGAACATGAAAAAGTTACAGTATACACTCAAGAAGCCTTTGGATTTGTCAGACAATTAGTTGATGATTATTATCATGTTGTAATTTGTGATTTCACTTGTCCTAAATCGGCTGAAGATGCAAAAATCTATAGTCAGGAATGGTTTCAAGAAGTTAATCGCATTTTAATTCCTTCTGGAATAGTAGCTGTTAACGGAGTTTCACCAAATTATGATACTCACGCTTTTTGGTGTTTGTATCAAACTTTGCTATCAGTGAATTTTGCAACTAAACCCTTACAAATTCAAATTCCCTCATTTTGTAACCATGATTATGGTGATTGGGGTTTCTTTTTAGGTTCAACACAAAGAATTTTGAGGACAGAAATTGAAAACATTGATTTCCCAAATAATTTAAATTATTTAACCCGTGAAAATTTACTCCCTGTCTTTAAATTTGAACAAAAAATAGCAGCATATCGGCATAAAGTAACTATTCACACACTGGAAAACGAACGGTTATTTTATTATCTTTTGAATCATCCATCAAACCCAGAAGATATCCTATTAAATTCTGGTGAATATGTGGATTTTTTAGATATTAATGAACAGTTCAACGCCGAAATAGAAAATATTAATTCCTTAGATTTGGAATCTGTAGCTAAGTTTTGGCTACAAAATATTTATGCTGCTCCTAATGCAGACAAAGACTTACCAAATATTAATCAATTTGTACCAGTACGTCATCCCTATCACGAACCAAAGATGACAACATATTGGTTAGATAATCTCCAAGGATTATTATCAGAAATAGACGTTAACAAATTACTCAATAGTTTACTAACTAGAGTGCAGGAATTACCACCACAAATTGCTAGTGAATTGAGGACTTTTGCTGATAAAATTAAATATAATCAGCCTTTAGGCACGTTAAACCCTAAAATGGTTGAATTGATTACTTTGTTGTCTATAACGTTGTTAATGACTAATCTAGTAGCACCAGATTCAGTATTTGCTAAAGGCTCATATTATGGTAGTCGTAGCAGTAGCAGTAGTTATAACGATGGTACTGGTGATAGTAAATGGGTAGGTTTTATATTCACTTGCTTTAGTAGTTACTGGATATATAGCATTATTAAGAGAATGCGAAATAATTAAAGATGAATATTATGAATGTTAATAATTATCACCCAACCATAGCAGAGAAAAATAACTTATCTTTAACAGTCAGAGAATTACAAGCTTCAGAAAAAACAGCTTGGAATTTGTTAGTTAAATCTACTCCCAAGGGTTGCTTTATGCAAACTACAAGTTGGGCTGATTTTAAAGAAATAGAAGGTTATAAAACTTTTCGTTATGGATTATTTCCAGAAAATAATGATTTAGTGGGTGGGTGTATTTATTATTTATACCCCCACACTAATAAAGCCAATTTATTATTTACTTCTGGTGGACCAATATTACCAGAAAATACTCCAGAAAATACTTCAGAAATAGGGATGCAGTTATTGTTAGAAAAAGGAGAAACTTTAGCCAGAAAACAGGGTGCAGTTGCTCTTCGTATTGAACCATTATGGCAGGAAAAACCTGATTATCTTCAAGATTTTGTTCGCGCACCTGCTGACTTATTACCCTGTGAAACTTTATTAATTGATTTACGCCCAAGTACAGATGAAATTCTAGCATCTATGAAACCTAAAGGGCGTTACAATATTCGTATTAGTCAACGTTATGGGGTAAAAATTGAATTTAGTAATGATTCCCAAACTATTCCTTTATTTTATAATTTATTTTGGGAAACTGTCGAACGTCAAGAATTTTTTGGTGAACCCTACAGGTTTTTTATCAATCTCTGTCAAACGTTATTTAAAGAAAATATGGCAGAAATTGGTTTAGCTAGTTGGAATGGAGAAATAATAGCAGCAATTTTAGTAGTATATTGTGGTTATACAGCAACTTATTTATATGGTGGCAGAAACTTATTATATAAACAAGTAATGGCAAATTATGGCTTACATTGGCAAGCTATCCAAAGGGCAAAAATTTGCGGTTGTCAAGTTTATGATTTTTATGGTTTTACCCGTGATCCTAATCATGGTTATGCCAAATTTTCCCAATTTAAAAGTCAATTTGGAGGTAAACATATTAAAACAATTGGCGCTCATGATTACTTTTTTTATGACCAATTAGCAGATACATTAATTAGTTTATTGCAAAAGTTGTCATTGGGTTAAAATGAATGAAATAATTATCAAAAATAACCCCGCAGCAGGAGTAGCGTTAGCAGGTTTATTAATTGCTACTGGTAATATAGTTAGGGTGGCTTTTTATCCAGAGTTTACAAATTGGTTAGTTAGTTTTACCCAATATGGTTTAATCTTAGTATTTTGCTTGCTTTCTTTAGTTGGTATTCGCTGGTTAGCAGATTTAATTTTAGTTCCCGGTGTGAAAATTTCCGATGAAATTGTTAACCAAGAAATTCCTAATGTGGGTGCAGGTTTAATAGAAGCTTTTGCTTATATTGCTGCATCTTTTTTAAGTGGTTGGTGTTTTTAAAAATAGGGAATAGGGAATAGGGAATGCTATCCACTAACAGATAAATAATGCCAATTCTTGAGATATTCACAATTACTAAATTCTTGTGTGATTATCTGTGTTAAAAATTGCGCTTTTTGTAAATTATCCTTTTGATAATCACAGATATGAATATCAATAGTAACTTTACTTTCCTCTGGCCAAAAGTGTAACGCTATATGAGATTCGGCTAATAAAATCACTGCTGATACTCCTTGGGGTTGAAATGCAAAACTCACTTCACCGATGACAGTTAATTCAGCAGTATCAGCAGCATTTTTTAACACTTCTATAAAATCTGTTTTCTGCCAATTAAATACTGTTTTATTTACTGGTAAGATGGCAGAAAAATGGTGTGACTTAATCACTTTTACCTCTCTGTCACCTGTCACCTTTTCTAACAGGTTTAACTGTATATTTGGAAGCAAAATCAGCAGTTTCACCTGCACTTACCATAGACCTATATAACAAGGCACTAACTTCGGCTCTGGTAGCTTGCTTGTCACCGTTTAATAATTTTACATTGGGATAGTTGACAATTACGCCATTTTCTGTCATTGCGGCAATAAATTCGCGGTGTTCGCTTCTGATAGTGGAAGCATCATTATAAATAGACAAAATATCTTTTGTAGAACCGCTAAATTTATAATTCAATCCTTTTGCTAAGGTAATTAAAACATCGAGACGTTTCAGTTTTTGTGTGGGGTTAAAGCTTCTGCTGTTAACAACTGTGAAAAAACCCATTTCGTAACTTTCACGAATAGCATTATAAGCCCAATAATCTGGAGGAACATCTCGAAAATTTATAGCTTTTCGTACTTTACTTTTAATAAATGTCTTTTGCAAGAGGGCTGCTAGTTGGGCGCGAGTAACTGGGGCGTTAGGGCGAAATGTACCATCAGGATAGCCATCAATGATTTCCATTGCTGCCAATTCGGCGATATAATCCTTAGCCCAGTAATCTTTGGGAATATCAGAAAAGTTGACTCGAATACCTTGAGCTACACCCACTGAGCGATATTTACCCAATAACTCGTGAAGTTGAAATGTGGAGTTGTTACCGAGTTGGGTTAACTTTACCAAACTGCCAGGAATAGATAATAGGGCTGGTGCTAATTTAGGATCATAGACGCTAATGGTTTTACCTGCTAAGGCAAACTCGCCTTCACTAAAGGTTGCAGGATAAACGCTTGTTTGAGCAACGTTAGCAAAACCCGCTGCTTGGTATGGAGTAATGTCGAGATTTTCGGAACTGGTGAGGAAGGTAACTTTTTGGTTTTTGAGTTCTGTGAAATAGTCATATTTGATAGCTGCATCTCTGTCAACGATGCCATCTTCGTTATTATCAACACCATAAAAAACGCGAACTACGGGATTTTCGCTTGGTTTGGCTGGTAAAATCAGGTTTACTGCTGTATGATCAGGTAAACAAACAAATTCTGTGTAGCCAATAAAACGGTTTTTAGTATCATACAATCGGACAACAATGCGATCGCCCAATTTAAAACCGTTCACAAATTTGGCTTTCTGCTTAATTTTATATTTGTAATCGCCTAAAAATCTTTCTTTGAGATATTTATCACCATATTTCCCTTTAATAGATATCCGGGCAATTACTTCTGATATTTTACCACCTGGTTGCCAGATATATAAAGTAAATCCTGACTTTTCTCTCCTGGCAGAAGCAGTAGGAGTTGATGTTTCTTCTGCTTGAGTAGTTTCTTGTGCTAAAAGCTGCTGATCATTGATTGTTGATGGGATTGTAACAGATACAGCAGATAGTTTAGATGCAGCCAAGGTAGAATGTATTGGCGACAAGGCTATGAGAGAAACTGACGCTATCAGGACTTTCCTAGAATTAGTTAATCTACTTAAAATCATAGTATTTTATCTGACATTAGATCACAGCGTAAGTAAGATTTGATAGTGATTTTGATGCTACGTGAAAGTTACAGGTGCTAGTGTACATCTTATGTAGTTTTTTCGCTCATGTTTTGTCTAGAATGCCAGGAGGATTAGCATAAAGAAACAATACTTTAGGAATCTTAACGAATGACGATTACAACCCAGAATTTACAAACCATAGAAAAACAAGTTTGGACTTGGCAAGATTATAAAATTCAATATACTGTGATGGGTACAGGTCAACCCTTGGTACTCATTCACGGTTTTGGTGCTTCTATAGGACACTGGCGCAAAAATATAGCTGTTTTAGCCAATGCTGGTTATCGGGTGTTTGCTTTAGACTTACTAGGTTTTGGTGGTTCGGACAAAGCGACCGTGAGTTATAGCATGGAAGTGTGGGTAGAACTGTTAAAAGATTTTTATGATGCACACATTCAAACACCGGCTATATTTATAGGAAATTCCATTGGCGCACTGTTGAGTTTAATAATTCTCACAGAACATCCTGAAATTGCTGCTGGGGGAGTATTAATAAATTCTGCTGGTGGTTTGAGTCATCGTCCCCATGAATTAAACCCGGTTTTAAGGGTTTTCATGGCTACGTTTAACAAGTTGGTAGCTAACCCAGTCACAGGAAAATTCGTTTTTAACCGCATTCGCCAAAAATCACAAATTCGCCGCACATTGTATCAAGTATATTGCGATCGCAATGCTGTAACAGATGAACTTGTTGATTTACTTTATACACCATCTTGCGATCCAGGAGCGCAACAAGTTTTTGCTTCCATTCTCACCGCACCTCCAGGACCTGCTCCCGAAGAACTATTACCGCAGTTAAAATGGCCTTTATTAGTAATTTGGGGTGCTAATGATCCTTGGACTCCAATTACCGGCGCTAAAATTTACGAAGAGGCGGGTAACAATGGTAAAGATATTCAAATTGTGCCTATTCCTAACGCCGGTCATTGTCCCCATGATGAAGTACCAGATATTGTCAACACTGCAATTATTGACTGGTTAGCACAGAAAAACTGGAAGTCCGTAGGGTAAAACATCAAAACCATCTGGAATTGGTAATGGGTAATGGGTAATTTGTGAAGCACGTAGATTACCTTTTACTCATTCCTATGTCAACTGAGGAAAATTTTTGAAAATGTATTTTATGATTTTGTTTTGTCAAAACAAAACTTGTGTGTATTTTATGATAGAGTTTAATGTAAATCATGGATACAAAAAGACAAAATTCTGCAAAAATTATCCAGATTTTTCGGCATTTGGCTATCAAGTAATTCGAGAATTAGGCAGAAACTCAGAAGGAGGACGCATTACTTATTTAGCTAATCATATCAACTCTCAAAAACAAGTAGTAATTAAGGAATTTTGTTTTGCAAATACAACTGCTGACTGGTATGGAGTGAAAGCTTATGAAAGGGAAATGCAGTTTTTACAAAGATTAAATCATCCCCGCATTCCTCGTTATATAAATTCTTTTGAAACACCAGGATGTTTCTATTTAGTCCAAGAATATAAAAATGCTCCATCATTAGGTTTGAGCCGCTGCTTTCATCCCCAAGAAATAAAGGAAATTGCTTTATCAATTTTAGATATTTTAGTTTATCTACAAGAACAAAAACCTAAAATTATTCATCGAGATATCAAGCCAGATAATATTTTATTAGACCAGCAATTACAAGCTTATTTAGTAGATTTTGGTTTAGCAAAGACACAGGATAAAAAAGCAGTTTTGAGTACATTGGTTGCTGGTACTCCGGGGTTTATTCCCCCAGAAGCAGAATTTGGATATCCTTTAACAGCAGCATCTGATTTATATAGTTTAGGTGTAACATTAATTTGCTTGTTGACAAATAGTCGATCTGCGGATATTGGTAAATTAATGGATGATAAATATCGCTTTAATTTTCAGGAATTACTTCCTGATATCAGTCCAAGTTTTTGTTCATGGTTAAAGAAAATGGTTGCACCAAATCGTAAATATCGTTATGCTAATGCTGCGGATGCTTTAGCAGCACTAATGCCTATTCCGGTGATGGGTTCTGGTACAATATCAGATCAGATATTAGATATTTTTTGGATTGCAATAAATCAACAAAAAATTATAGCTATGCTGGGTTTAAGTGTGACGGGAATTTTATTAGGTCTAGGCTCAAATTTGATGATTTCTCAACTAGGTAATGCTGTAAATTCTAATGTCGAGTTAAAGCCGAATTTAATAGAAGTGAATAGTAGTAAAAATAATAATTATTCAGTCAAGTAATTTAAAATCTATAATCGTTTATTTATTACAAAAAAACATGGGTAAAAGTTATTAACTGATTCTCAACCAAGCAATTAATAGCTTATGAATGAATCTTTTGTAATTGTTTTAGGTTCCTTAAAATATTACTCTTAAAATATTACTTGCCTTGCGTTGAAATTCAAGTTCTAAAATAATATACCCATGATCAAGAAGTAAAACAGGTTTCTAGTCTGTTGACGGGCAATTGCGATGCACTGAGCTTGTCGAAGTGTCAAATATTAACCCTTTCCTAGCCATCGTTTGCGCCATTTTGAAGTTGTTTCTAAGGGACTCGTTTCTTGTTCTTGTCGCCTTCTGCTTAATATTAACTCACCAGTATCACTTAAAGAAGGATCTCGATAAGGAATAGCAGCACGAGTTTGTAAATGTTCTTTTTCGGCTACTGAAAGGGGATAAATCCCTGTAATGCGATGCACTGAGCTTATCAAAGTGTCATTTACCCCATCGGGATATGCTCCAATAGTACCAGGAGTGCGTCTTCCTACAGGTGCGGTAGAACCTATTACCAACTTAGCCGCTAAAAGTGCAGTGCGTACAGCAGCAGCACAGGAATAAGTCGCTAATAACCCATCTCTGTGTAAACACTGCGTTAATTTTTGTATAAATTCCACAGTCCATAATTGGGGACAATGGGGTGGTGAAAAGGGATCAAGAAAAATAGCATCTGCTAAAAAACCTGATTTACCTACTTCTTGAATTAATTTTCTAGCATCACCTATCAGTAATTTAGCTTGTAAGCGATTTGTTTGACAATAGTGCTTAAATGCCAGTTCGTTTAAAATAGTTCTATACTCATCATCCCAATCATTAAATATATCCTGGCTCATCGCTGCTTTGGGAACTTCAGGATTTATTTCTAAACCAATAACTTCCACTATACAAGTAGGATTTTCTTGCCAAATTACTTCCAAAGCAGCCGCTGTATTGTATCCTAGTCCATAACAAACATCTAAAATTTTTACTATTCCTTTCCTGGCTACTTTCTGTACTTGAGTGGGAACTGCAAATTTTAGATAGCTCTCTTGTTTTGCTCCATAATTACTGTGAAAAGCTTCATTAAATTCTGGAGAAAAAAAAGTAAAAGAACCATCTTTTGTCGATTGAAGTGTAAAATTATTTGTATCTGACATTTTTCTCGTTACCTCATTTCAATATTCATCATTCAGCAGTTAGGATACTGGGTGAGCGAAAATAACCTTCCTTCTGTCACCTGTTACCTGTCACCTGTCACCTATGATTAATCATCAATTTGTTGTTTCTCCCGAATGGCTATTTACCCATCTTAATGATTCCCAAGTAGTCATTATTGATTGTCGCTTTTCTTTGGCTGATCCACAATTAGGACAAAACCAATATCAAACAAGTCATATTCCAGGAGCTTACTATTTAGATTTAAATCAGGATTTATCTAGCCCTGTCGCTGAACATGGGGGAAGACATCCTTTACCTAACCCCAATGATTTAGCAGATAAATTAGCAAAAATTGGGGTAATATACCAAAAAACTTTAGTAGTCGCTTACGATGATTCACGTTTGGCTTTTGCATCTCGTTTGTGGTGGTTATTGCGTTATTTAGGACATGAACAAGTAGCTGTTTTAGATGGTGGTTTTGCTGGTTGGCAAAAAGCTGGTTATCCTATTACAGATGTAATTCCAGCACCTAAAATGGGAACTTTTACCCCTCAGTTAAATGAAGAAAAAGTTGTAGACTATACTTATATTAAAAATTTCAAAGATAGTCCAGATGTAGTTTTAGTAGATTCAAGAGATGGCGATCGCTATCGTGGAGAACGAGAACCAACCGATAAAATAGCTGGTCATATTCCCGGTGCTGTAAACTATCCTTGGCAAGCAGTCACCGACGCTTCCGGTTTCTTACTTCCCCAATCAGAACAACGTCAACGATGGGAAAAAATAGAACCTACTAAAGAAATTTTAGTTTATTGTGGTTCTGGTGTAACCGCCTGTGTCAATTTACTTTCTTTAGAACTAGCTGGAATTTCCACAGCTAAACTTTATGCAGGTAGTTGGAGTGATTGGATTAGTTATTAGAAATAGAGAATAGGGAATAGGGAATAGGGAATAGGGAATAGGGAATAGGTGATTGGGGACTGGACACTAAAGAACTAGCTAGAAAAATCAATCGCTCTACTAACAACGCCAATAATAACTCCAACAATCGCTCTAACAATAGAGAATCTGGGCGCGAACAAAGATTTATCAACCGTCTTACCAGAGATAATTTAGGAAGAGAATCAATCAGGAATAATCCTTTGGGATCAATAGATTATTTTGTCAAAACAGGAGAAGTCATCCGCGAAAATAGACAGAATACTTCGACTCCGCTCAGTACAAGTAACAATCCTGGCAATAACCCTGGCAATAACCCCGGTAACAATTAAGTTTTGAGTGAATAATGGATCAGGAGTTTTAATTTGACTTCATTCATCTATCTTCATGGCTTTGCTTCCAGTCCTAAATCAACCAAAGCACAGGATTTGAGCGATCACTTTACCCAAATTCAGATCAAGTTAAAAATTCCCGATTTAAATGCTGGTGATTTTTCCCATCTCACCATTACCCGTCAATTACATCAGGTTAAATTTTATGGTGAGCGACCTGTACTGAGCGGAGCCGAAGTAAGCCGAACCGCTGAATTTCCTGATCCATCCATACCTGTAACGCTGATTGGTTCTAGTTTAGGTGGTTTAACATCTGCTCATTTGGCAGAACAAAACCCACAAGTGCAACGCTTAGTGTTACTAGCACCAGCTTTTGGATTTTTATACCATTGGTTGCCCTCTTTAGGAGCAGAAAAAATCAAACGTTGGCATCAAGAACAATATTGCTTTGTTTATCACTATGGGGAAGGAAGAGAATTACCTTTAAGTTAGGGTTTGCTGAATAAACCTAAAACCTTGATATATCAAAGGTTAGAGGCTGATAAACACAGAAATTAGTGCAAGGGTTTTGAAGGGTATACCGGAAAAAGTGTGCATTTTTGGGGATTTCAAGAGATGGCAAAGAAATTTTCAAATCTCCTCCTGACTCCTGACTCCTGACTCCTGACTCCTATGCCCTCACGGAAAGACTTTCTCAGCAACCCCTAAGTTATAATTTCGTCACAGATGCTGCCAAATACCAGGAAAACTTGTTACAATGTCCCATTCCTACCCTGATTTTACATGGCAAACAAGATGAAGTTATTCCTATTCAAGCTAGTCGAGATTTTGCGCGATCGCGTCCTTGGGTAGAATTAATAGAATTGGATAGCGATCACACCTTGGCAAATGTAACTGATAAGATTTGGCAAGCCATTCGCTCATTCTGCAAACTGGGGAATGGTGACTGGTAACTGGTAACTGGTGACTGGTGACTGGTGACTGGTGACTGGGGAGAATAATATATTAGGGTTTGCTGAATAAATATAAAACCACGATAAATCAAGGGATTCAGGTGTAAAAAAGGTGAAAAAGCTGCAAGGAATAGACACTAAAACCATCAAAAACTGATCACTTTTATTTCCAAATCAGTCATTCTTGGCTACTTCTAATTTTCCCTCCTGACTCCTTGCCCTCACGAGAAGACTTTTTCAGCAAACCCTACATTACTTCTTGCCTCCTGAACTCCTGACTCCTGCCTCCTGCCTCCTGAACTCCTGAACTTCCTGCCTTCTGTTCCCTGTTAATAGTTCCCTAACAACTAACAAATGATGCTTCCATTTATTCGTTCTGATTTAAACCAATTTTCTGCTTACAAACCCCACCCCAGCAGCAATACAAGCGAACCGGCTGCAACGCAATTTGATCGGCTGGATACTAATGAAAGTCCCTATGATTTGCCATCAGAGATCAAAGAAAAATTAGCTTGGACTTTTCAACAAGTCATTGAAAGCAATCGTTATCCTGATGGTGGACATGAGGCGCTCAAAGAAGCGATCGCCGAATATGTCAATGAGTCAGCTAACCTTTCATCCTCCACTTTCACCGCTGCTCATATTTCTGTAGGTAATGGTTCCGATGAACTCATACGTTCTTTATTAATCGCCACTTGTTTGGGGGGAGAAGGTTCTGTTTTAGTTGCTAACCCCACTTTTTCCATGTATGCTATTTTGGCGCAAACTCTAGGTATTACTGTGGTGAGTGTGGGTAGAAATGAAAGCAATTTTGAAATAGATTTGAAAGCGGCACAATCAGCACTGGAAGAAACTCAAAATCCTCCAATTCGAGTGGTTTTCGTTGTTCATCCCAATTCTCCCACAGCTAATAGTTTGACTGCGGCAGAAGTAACATGGTTAAAAAGTTTACCAGAGGAAATTTTGGTAGTGATTGATGAAGCTTACTTTGAATTTAGCCAAACTAGCTTAGTTGGGGAATTAGCACAGCATCCAAACTGGGTAGTGTTGCGGACTTTTTCCAAAGCTTTCCGGTTAGCAGCTATGCGAGTAGGCTATTGTGTAGGTCATCCCGATGCGATCGCTATTTTAGAAAAAGTCCGTCTTCCTTACAATCTACCCAGTTTTTCCCTTGCTTCCGCTTTAGTAGCTGTACAAAATCGTCAACTTTTGCTAAGTTCCATTCCCCAAACTCTGAGTGAGCGCAGTAAACTGATCATGGCTTTATCCCCACACCCAGCATTAGAAATTACAGATAGTGACACTAACTTTATTTACCTGCGTCTGAAACAGAAGACTTCTCAACCAGTCAATGAAGCTTTAAAAATGATCAATCAAACACTCACAAATGAAGGCACTTTGATCAGATCACTGCCTGGGGGATTACGAATTACTCTAGGAACACCAGAAGAAAACTCTCGTACCTTGACGCGATTAAAAACAGCTTTAGCCAAGCTTGAATATTAACTATATTCACTATTAATAATCAAAACATTCGTCGTCTAAATCATTGCCAAGACGACGCACTATTGTCACTGTTTGCGGCAACACACCCACTAACATAGCAAAGGCAGCATCTGGCAAATCAGCAACCATTTCTGCTGGAAAATACTGTGCAAATTGTTCCAGAATTTTCTGTACTCTCTGTACAGGAACTGGATTTTCTGTAATTTGTTTGATTAAGCGAATCCATTGTCTTCTAATCAAGTAAGCCTTCTGAAGCTCTTCATGAGATTCAGGAGCTAATAAGGAGAGATTACCTATAGGTATGACAAACTGACAATCCCTGTCATAATCCCCACCTACAACTGCTCCAGGACCCGCAAACTCTGCATGATAGCGTTTCCCAACTATTAACCCGTTGCGCTTACGACTATTAACTATCAAAACTTTTCCGCTATGTAATGACGCAAGAATATCAGTGCTATGCGATCGCTCACTACCATCTCGCATGGTAGGTTTGTCCAGGAAACTAGTTTCAGAGCAATAAGTTGATACTATAGCAGCTTGATAGCGTTGGCGTTGTTCGCTATCCATGTTTTTCAAATTTTTAATGAAATTGATGGTAATAGAAGAAGCATTCCTATTTTGCACAGGCACAGAAATATTATAATATAGTATATTATCAAAAAAGTAAACCCCACCTATGTCGGTTGAAATTAGCCAGTGCAGGAGGACTTAGTTTGTGTAGCCAAGGCAGTGCTTTGCGGATATTCCCCCAGTTGTAACAGCTACTATCTAAAATTATCATTTAAAGACATTCTAAACATTTGCCATGCCCTGGGAATATGGACTTAAAAACGTCAATTGAGTAACTGTTTAATTAAATCAAAGATTATGTTTGTATCATTAAAAATTGTTTACCAACCCTAAATAAATAGACGACAACAAAATTCAGTAGTGTTCAAAAATTAATAATTATATTACACATCTCCAAAATAGAATGTATTAATTTGTCATAAGTTGTAGGGGCGAAGCTTATGGGCGATAATTTAACGGAAAAATCAGACATCTAGATATCCCATAACTTCTTTTCTGGAGATGTCTATTTTATGGGATTGAGGCAGATTTGTCTTTAACTCCAGCAATTTTTTCTTAAAGTTTTTATAAGCACAAGTGTCGAATATTAAAGAAACTTAACTAGGGTTTGCTGAATAAACCAAAAAGCCTCATAAATCAAAGGTTTGAGGCTCATAAAAAAGACAGTAGGTGCTTTCGTTATAGCGTCTTGAGTCTGAAAAACCTTGCACTTTTCTGGGCGGACAGAAATGAAAAAATGTCTTTAATTCTCCTCCTGACTCCTAGCCCTAACGAAAGGACTTTTTCAGCAAACCCTAACTATAGCAGCAGTCAGAAGTCAGGATATCAAGGAGTCAGGAGTCAGGTGTTTATGCAAGAAAATCTGCCGTGAGGGATAAAAGAAAAAGCTGTTCCAATTAGATTCAACTCCATGCACGCGATATCCCAACTTGAAATACAGCTGCCTGGCTTGATAATTATTTTCCAAGACATGAAGATATAAATCTTCAAATCCCCAGTCTTGGCACACTTGTTCACAACTAATCAGTAAACTGGAAGCCAAACCATACCGACGGTATTGTGGGTGAACAGCTAAATTAGACAAATAGGGATAACTCTTTTGAATATTTGTCCAACTATCACTGAAACGCACACCCAGTTCCACAGTTCCCAGTATTTGATGAGTGCCTGTGGTACTGATGTCAACAGCCACCAAACAGACGTGATGAGGTGTCATTGACGCTAGACGATACTTTAAGTCTTCATAAATACCCAAACGGAATAAAGGAAAAGCCCATCCCCATAAACCTTTTTGGGAGTGAAAACTTTCAGCAATGATTTGGGCAATCCCTGGTAAATCAGCAGATGTAGCTGCACGGATTTGGAACTGCCAAGAATTGAGGATACGTGTATCTGTAACTAACTGTTGGTGATGTGGGTGAAAAAACCAGGATTTCAAAGCTAGTTGAGGATTGAGGTTAATTTAAGGAAAGTTGGCTTGAGTATAGTTTTTGTAATTCGTCACTTGTCATTAGTCATGAGGTTATGCTGTAGTTGAGACTGTGGCAACTCACGGCGAAGCCTGTCACCGATCACGTTGTGATTGCTCAATAGACATCTCGTGGTAATTAAATGTGCATAATCCCCGAATCCCTGTAGGGACAATTCATGAATTGTCCCTACAATAATTGTCATCAGATGTCTAATTACCAAGAGGTACTTGTTTAATACTATACTTTATTTTGAAATATAGTTATTATATGTCATATTCATCACTCTAACATAACCTAGATCACAAAAAATCAGCTTTAAGTGTTAGTATCACGGATGGAATGGGAAAAATCAATATATAGTTTATACTCTTTTCTCTGGAGGACAGGGTCTGATGTAGCACCAGCAGGTTATAAAAGGAGGTGAGAAAAGAATTAGTCAGTTGAAATTTACACGGTAAATCAAAAATGACAATCCAATAAACTGTCCTGCGGAAGAGGGGCAAACTGCTGATGACAAATCCTGAAAAACAATAATTTCAATAACTTTAATTACACACTTTGGCATCTAGCTGTCATGTGTCCCAGCAATTTATTGGTCGAAATGCTTGAACCTTACCTGATTCAGAAATACCTTGATCTGAGCAGATTATTCTTTATCCGACTGCCGTTGCAGCAGGAAAGCTGTGCATGACATCACAAGCAAACAGAAACAGTAAGCCAAAAATTTTGGTTGTCGATGATGAGCCAGACAACCTAGACTTGCTTTACCGCAGTTTCTATCGTGAGTATCAGGTTTTGAGAGCTAACTCTGGACATGCAGCTCTGGAATTGCTGGCACAAGAAGGGGATATCGCTGTGATTATCTCTGATCAGCGGATGCCAATGATGAGCGGTACGGAATTTTTAAGTCTGACAGCAACTCAATACCCAGATATTATTCGGATTATTTTAACTGGCTACACTGATGTTGAAGACTTGGTGGAGGCGATTAACTCTGGCAAGGTATTTAAATATGTTACGAAACCTTGGGAAGCTGAAGAACTGAAAGCCGTAGTCCGTCAAGCGTTGGATACCCATAATGTCTTGAAAGCCAGAACCCGCGAACTGACTCGGACTCTGCGGAGAGAATCCCTATTGAATACTGTCACTAATACTATTCGTAGCGCCCTAGACTATCGGCAAATTTTACAAACCATTGTTGATACAGTGGGGCATATGTTGGAGGTGGATGTTTGCCTGTTACGTCCCTTTCAAGATGAAAAATTGGCAGATGAAGGATTTATCTACCAAAAATCTACTCAAGCATCATTGCTAGACCAACAGAGATCCGCTACTGAGAACAATGATGCTTTTTCTCCACCTCTATCTAAAGACAATAACAAGTTAGCTACCGCAAATCAGGTCTCTATCACCCCATTACCTCTTTTAGCTCAGACAGTGTGGGAAATTGATGCAGTGCAAGTAATTCATAATGTGACTGGTGATGACCGCATTCAAAGTCGTGAAAAACGGGCTGCTGCTTTTAAAGAAGCTAATATATGTTCTAGTTTAGTAGTGCCGCTGATTTGTCAACAAGAACTAAGAGCAGTATTAGCTTTGCACCAGTGCGATCAAATCCGTATTTGGGAAGAGGAAGAGGTAGAACTGCTATCAATTGTCGCTGATCAGGCAGCCTTAGCTTTATCTCAAGCCTATGCTTATGAACAAGTAGAAGCTTTGGCGAAGCGAGAAGGTTTAATTAATACAATTACTAGGGAGATTCGCTCTAGTCTAGACCCACAAGATATCTTTGCTGCTATCACCCAAAGATTGGGACAAGCTATGCAGGTTGATGGCTGTGTTCTGTCTTTATGGACTCAGGAAGATGAATTTGTCCATTGTGTAGGTTTGTATGACAGTTCTAAACATCTGGAGAATTTTCCCGAAAATAACCTCACTAGAAATCGGCGAGCTTTAACTCAGCAGTTGTCTAGTTCCCAAGCTCCGATCAGGAAAAATCCGATTTTTTTAGAAATATTGCGAACAAAAGAACCTGTTGTAATTACGGATATAAATCACTCTCCCTCAGATGTCCAGGCATTTGACCTACCTTTGAAAATGCGACCGCGATCGCTCATGGTCGTTCCCTTATTAATTGATGGTCAATGTATTGGTAGTATTTCTCTGAGAGAAGGTGAGAAAATCCGTAAGTGGCTACCATCGGAAATTGAACTGGCTAAGGCCGTGGCCGCTCAAGCTGCGATCGCTGTCCAACAATCTCGTTTATACCAAACAACTCGTGAACAGGCGGAACGTTTAATCCAATTAGATCAACAAAAAACCGAATTTTTCCAAAATATCTCCCATGAATTTCGCACCCCTATCACCTTAATTCAAGGACCTTTAGAGTCGGCAGTCGAAAGCGGAGAAGGCTTAACCCCAGAGCAATGTGCGATCGCCCTCCGCAATTCTCGCCGTCTGTTACGATTGGTAAATCAACTACTCGATTTACAACGCTTGGATGCTGGTAAAATGCAACCGAGTTTCCGTCCTTGCAGTCTAGTTGAATTTGTGAACCAAATAGTCGATTCATTTCGTCCTTATTGTGAGCGAAAGGGACTGAGAGTAATTACGGATTTGTTTGAATGTCCAACAGTCTACTTGGACATGGAAAAATTTGACAAGGTACTTTACAACCTGTTGTCCAATGCCATGAAATTTACTCCCGATGGGGGTAAAATCACTGTGAGATTATTCAATGACGGTAATGCTTGCGTCTTACAAGTTCAAGATACAGGAATTGGTATTCTTCCCGAACAAATTCCCCACCTATTTGAGCGATTCCGTCAAGCTGAAGGTTCAGAAAACCGCTCCTATGAAGGGAGTGGATTGGGTTTATCCCTGGTTAAAGAATTAGTAGAAATCCACGGTGGCGAAATCAGCGTCCAATCAGTTTATAGACAAGGTACTCAATTTAGTATTCGCCTGTTGACAGGTTCAGAGCATTTACCTCCAGAACAGGTACTAGATACACCCTGCGAATTAAATATCAGCCGCGCCAATGTAGAACTAGCGAATTTAGAACAGGTAGGATCAGCATCTGATCACAGAGAAATTATCACCAGAGATCCATCACCGAATCTACAAATTGTCGATTCTAACGAACAAATTGATACTACTGACCCATATCCTGAGCAATTAATCTTAGTAGTAGAAGATAACCCAGATATGCGAGACTATGTAGCCAATATTTTACGTCCGTGCTATCAAGTAACTACCGCTCGTAATGGCTACGAAGGATATAATTTGGCACGAGAAATTCTCCCCAGCCTGATTATCACTGACTTAATGATGCCCTTAGTGACTGGATTAGAAATGATTCAGATGATTCGCACTGATGATTTGATGCGAGGTACACCTGTCATTCTCCTGACTGCAAAAGCTGATGACGAAACTCGTATTCAAGGAACAGAATATGGTGCAGATGCTTATTTAGCTAAACCATTTAATGATCGGGAACTGCTGGCAGAGGCACGCAATCTTTTAGCCTTGAAGGAAAATGAAAAACGAGTTTTGGAGCTAAACACTTACTTGACAGAATCTGTACTCAAACGCTTTTTACCCACTGCGTTAGTCCAGAAAGCCGCTGCGGGAACTTTGTCTCTAGATTTGCGCCCAGAACCGCGTTTAGTGACAGTTTTGTTTAGTGACATTGTGGGTTTTACCCAGCTATCCAATACTCTCAGATCCCGAAAAGTCGCAGAGGTGCTAAATGAATATTTGGAAACTATGACTAAAGTTGTGTTTCAGAATGGTGGTACTGTCGATAAATTTATGGGAGATGCTATCTTAGCTTTGTACGGAGCGCCAGAAGACCTCACACCCAATGAACAGGTGCGTCGTGCTATCAATACTGCCAGAGGAATGCAACAAGCCCTGGTAAATTTAAATAAGCGTTGGCTAGAACAGGGTATATTTGAAACAGATGGCCGTAAAGGTGTACAGTTTCGCTGTGGCATTCACCAAGGTACAGCAGTGGTGGGGATGTTTGGTAGTGAAGAACGTGCTGATTATACGGCTATTGGTCCTTCTGTGAATATTGCTGCTAGATTGCAAGCCGCGGCTATACCTGGTACTATCTTAGTTTCTGCTGCTGTTGCTGATTATTTGCAGGAAGAAGAAATTACTAAAGGTAGTCCCCTGGAACTGAAAGGAATAGATGAAACAGTCCTCACTTTTGTCGTGAGAACAGATTTAGATGCTTCTATAGCTAATGAGTAAAGTCAAGTTCTACTGGATATTCAAACATGAACAATGTCAAATCCAGTTTTAAACTGCATGATGAAACCATCAAATACAGACATACTGATCCACCTTGGTTTTGGACTGCTGTATTTACAGGTTCGATTTTCCTACATCTGTTCGTGTTTTGGTTACTGCGCTCCTATGAACCATTTCTACCGTGGATTCCTCGGTCGAATCAAGATTATATTGCTATTGATTTGATCGATATTCCATCTGCTGTAGAATCACAAGAATCACAACCCACAACCGTTAAACCAAAAGTTTCTTCTTCCAGTCAAAAGTCTGTTACAGCATCTTTACCAAAAACTACTCTCACCACTCCTGAAAACCCAGATGATCAGGTGATAAATTCTGATCTCAATCTTTCACAACAGGGAGAAAGCAAAAATACTGAGGTTAATCATCAACAATTAGAACCCACACCCACACCTACACCTACACCCACACCTACACCTACACCTACATTTACACCTCAAGTACAATTTACTCCTAAACCTACTCCCACACAGACTATTCCATTCAATGATCTTCCCTGGAATCGTCGTCAAGAAATTAAGCTGGGAAAGGGAATTTTATTACCAAATGATATTCCTTCAGAATCACCAACTCCCACCCCAGAACCAGAAACTGCACCAACTCCCACCCCAGAACCAGAAACTGCACCAACTCCCACCCCAGAACCAGAAACTACACCAAATCCCACCCCAGAACCAGAAACTACACCAACTCCCACATCACAAGAAACCACAACTGCAAACATAGGAGGTTTCCTAGCTAATATTGATCCTATACTGAGAGATGAAATAGAACAATTAAGACAAGATGGAAAATTAAGAGTAGATGGTTTACCTGATGTACTGGCAGAATATAAAGGTTCTCCAAACAAGGACTTAAAGCTTAATTTTCTTGCAAGTGACTCTGGATTAAAACCAGCAAATATACTAGCCAGTTTAATTATTGATAAAAACGGTAACTTTCAACAAGCGGTAATTATCAATCTCGAACCTGCGGTACTTCGCAGTGAAGAAAGTATTTATGAACAAGCATTAAATGAGATGTTTCAACAAGAAAGCTTTATAGGTGCGTATAATCAGGATGGCTCAAAACCAGAGTTAAGCAATTTATATGTGCGGATTAGAATTGAACCGATAAATTTTCAATAAGGGCTTGCAATTTCAGGAAGGTTCTGTTATATTCAAATAGTTGGAAATTCGCGGGCGTAGTTTAGTGGTAAAACTATAGCCTTCCAAGCTATTAATGCGGGTTCGATTCCCGCCGCCCGCTTATCTTACTATGCTTGTTATTCAAGGTTAAGTAAGTTGAAAGCACAAACTTTCTTAACTTACTTTGTTGTCTATTTTCAAAGATGAGGAGCTAAACCATAAGAATTAACAAATATAACAGGAGATAGTAAGGGTTCAGCATTGCTAAACCCCGACAAGGTTCAGGTATAAACAAACTGTGACACAACTACGATATTTAACCAAATCTACCACTAATGTAAGCTTTTGTATCTTCTTGTTGCGGATTGTTGAAGATTAATTCTGTTGGGGCGTATTCTACTAAATAGCCTGTACGTCCACCCTTTTCCGAAGTTTTAACATTAAAGAAAGCTGTTCTATCAGAAACCCGCGCAGCTTGTTGCATATTGTGGGTAACAATCACAATCGTGTATTGTTCTTTAAGTTCGTGAATGAGTTCTTCAACCCGCAAAGTGGAAATAGGATCAAGTGCGGAACAAGGTTCATCCATGAGTATTACTTCTGGTTGTACTGCGATCGCTCTAGCAATACATAACCTTTGTTGTTGTCCACCAGAAAGAGACAAACCACTTTGGTTGAGTTTATCTTTCACTTCATCCCACAAAGCAGCTTGACGCAAACTCCGTTCTACCAATTCATCAATATTACCTCTGTAGCCGTTAATTCTCGCACCAAAAGCAATATTTTCTTTAATTGATTTAGGAAAGGGGTTTGGTCGTTGAAACACCATCCCGATGCGACGACGCACTTCTACTGGATCAATGTCAGATGCATACAAATTCTTATCATCAAAATAAACCTTACCTTCTGCACGGAATGAGTCAATTAAATCATTCAGGCGATTATAGCAACGTAGTAATGTACTTTTACCACAACCAGAAGGACCGATAAAAGCAGTAACTTTATTTTTGGGAATATCCAACCAAATATTTTGTACAGCTAAGAAGTTACCGTAATAAATATTCAGGTTTTCTGTACGTAACACAACGTTAGCATCGTTGATTGTACTGGTGTTCATAGTCATAGATATTTTAGAGTTAGGTTGTAAAGTAGGCATAATGTTTATGAGCTTTTGTTAAGCTTTTTGCCTAGTTGCCCAGCGAGCGATAATACTTGTAATCAGAACCATCAACACCAAAATTAAAGAAGCTGCCCAAGCTAGAGACTGCCAATTTTGGAAGGGTGAAATAGCGAAGTTGTAAACTAAAACAGCTAGGGACGCGGTAGGTTTGAGTAAACCATCAGGCCAAAAAGAAGAAAAGAGTGCAGTAAACAATAATGGTGCAGTTTCTCCCGATGCTCTGGCGATCGCCAAAGTCGAACCAGTTACAATAGCTGGTAAAGCTGCTGGTACAACAACTTGTATAACTGTTTGAAAGTTAGTTGCGCCTAAACCCAAAGATGCTTGTCGTAAGTCCTGGGGGACAAGCTGTAAGGCTTCATCGGTTGTACGGACAATAATTGGCAACATTAAAATTGCTAAAGCAAACCCACCACCCAAAGCTGAGTAAGAGCCTAGATTGAGATTTGTCAATGTTAAAACCACAATCGAGTATGCAAAAACACCTGCAATAATTGAGGGAACACCACTCAAAACATTAGTAGCAAAGCGTACCCACCGAGCAATTTTACCATTACTAAATTCTGTTAAATAAATAGCTGCCAATACTCCTGTAGGAATACTGATGATAGCACCAATACCCACCATCAGCAAAGTTCCCAAAATAGCATTACCGAAACCACCGCCTTTTCTGAAAGGTGCTGGTGGTAGTTGGGTAAACACATCAAGACTGAGACTGCTGAAGCCTTTAAACAATACATAAGAAAGTACAGCCAACAAAGGAAATAGCGCCAATGCTCCACATATAAACGCTACTACTGTCATCACCGTGTTAAATAAAGTGCGGGGAGAAGTAGGGGAGCGAGTCAGGCTATTTTGGGGAAATAGAGAAGTCATTCTATTTTAGATTTTGGATTTTAGATTTTGGATTGACTCTACAAAAAGTCATTTTTGCTGGTATGTATAACTAGCAATCAGAAACCGAATTAGTATGAAAAAACGTGCATAATTTTAAATTTTCATCTGCATTTTTTCATAATCATTCTGATTGCTGCTGTAATTAAAGTCGCTTCACCCGAATAACAATAAACTCCGCCAGAATATTAACTAACAACGTCAGTAAAAACAACACTAAAGCAGCGTACATCAAAGCCGAAACTTGCAGACCGCTGGCTTCAGAAAATTGATTTGCTAGTAGTGAAGAAATGGTATTAGAAGGAGCTAACAGAGAAATATTAATATTGTTAGAATTACCAATTAACATGGTGACAGCCATTGTTTCGCCCATTGCTCGGCCGAGTGCTAACATGACAGCACTGACAATACCGGAAAATGCCGCAGGAATGAGGACTTGAAAAATAGTTTCCCAACGAGTTGCACCCAGTCCTAAAGCTGCTTGACGTAAACTAGGGGGAAGGGAAATTAAAGCATCACGGGAGATAGCAGTAATAATTGGTAAAGTCATAATTGCTAAAATTACTCCTGCTGGTAACATCCCAGGTCCTGTAGGTGTAGAACTAAAAAATGGTATCCAACCTAAAGAACTGTGTAACCATTTACCCACGTCATTTAAAATCGGGATTAAAACAAAAATTCCCCATACTCCATAGACAACACTAGGAATGGCAGCTAGTAATTCTACTAAAAATACTAAAACCAACCGCACCTGAGATGGGAGAAAATTCTCACTTAATAAAACCGCCGTACCCACGCCAATGGGTACAGCTAACAACAAGCCAATAAAAGAACTCATCAGAGTTCCATAAATTGCTGGTAAAACTCCATAGTTATCATTAACTGGGTTCCAACTGCTTTGAACTAAAAAGCCCAACCCAAATTCTTGGATAGCAGGCCAAGCACTAGAAGCGACTTGCAACGCTATCCATAGGAGAATACCAGCGATCGCCAGAGCAAAAATCCTTGTCAACCAAATAAAGCCCCTATCTAGAGATTTATCAAGTTCCGAGCGTTGTTTAACAGCTAATGACAGATTCTGAAAATTTGTATTCATGAATACTGACTCTAGAAAGAAAATCGAAAAAAATGTGAGGGGAACCAAATAAAAGTCAAAAGTCACAAGTCAAATGCTTGCGGTGATAACCTTGGGGATGGCTATAAATGAAATTATCATTTCGTTACCTTTTGGCATTTGATACTAAATAATCAGGGTTCCCAACTGATTTAGTAATTCAATGATTGATTATCTTGAGCATAGACGGAAGAGTGAAATTACTTACTCGCATTGGTGGAGTCACCAACAGCAATTTTATAACTAGGACTGATTTGATCAGCAGCAGCAGCTACTTTAGTAACCACATTTGCTGGTAAGGGAATATAACCTAGTTCATCAGACAGCTTTTGTCCGTCAGTCAAAGCATACTCTATCGCTGCTTCCATTGCCTTCGCTTTGGCTGCATCAGGATACTTTTTATAAGCCAGAATCCAAGTATAACTGACAATGGGGTAAGAATCTGCACCTTCTGGATCAGAAATAAAGGCGCGGAGATTTTCTGGTAAAGTTACAGCTTCTAAGGTTTTAGATGTTGATTCCGCATTTGCAGTCACAAATTTACCACTTTTGTTTTCCAAAGCAGCAAATTTTAAATTGCTTTGTTTAGCGTAACCATATTCTATGTAACCAATAGCACCTTGAGTTTGTTGGATTTGGGCAGTTACACCTTCATTACCCTTACCACCAACGCCCACTGGCCATTTTACACTTTTTCCTTCACCAACTTTTGCTTTCCATTCTGGACTGATAGCACTGAGATGTTTTGTAAATACACCTGTAGTTCCACTACCATCAGCACGATGGATGACAGTTATGGGTTGGTTTGGTAACTTAGCATCAGGGTTAGCTTTGGCGATCGCTGGATCATTCCAGGTTTTGATTTTACCTAGTAGAATATCAGTATATACGGTTCGTGGTAGTTTCAGTTCAGGAACATCTGGCAGGTTATAAGCCAGGACAATGCTACCAGCAGTTACAGGCAGCATCATTACCCCTTTATCTGCTGGTATTTTGGCGATTTCCTCATCCTTCATGGCCACATCACTAGCACCAAAGTCTACAGTACCTTTGGTAAACTGTTCAACTCCAGCACCACTACCCACTGACTGATAGTTAACTTTTAAACTCGGATATTTTTTGTTCAATTCAGTAAACCAAGTTTGGTAAAGTGGAGCAGGAAAAGATGCACCAGCACCTGTCAATGTAACATCTCCACCTAAATCCAAATTTTTAGCAGGGGTAGTGGCAGCAGTATTTTCAGTATTGCCTGAATTATCAGTATTAGCAGTGTTGTTTGGGCTGGAATCTCCCCCACAAGCTGCTAAACCTAATGTCAGTGCTACTACGGAAATAGCGGTTTTGACGCGATTATTTTTAACAGAAATTTTGCGTAATAGCATTGCTGTCTAAATTTTGTAAATTGCCATAATAAGAGAAACGCCTCTAACATACCTCTAAATATTTAATCTCAGGTAAACAAAAGGTTAACAAACCAAAAATTTTCTGTTTTCCTAATCAATGCCCAAAATTCATCTGATGAATTAGTTGTTATATTTAGTAATACAAATTACACTCTAATTATAGATTATTTAGGGAACAATACGGTCAAATATTGATTTAGCTCTGATCAAAATAGCCTACTCTGTTCGCAAATTAATTACAAGTAAGTCGACAGGAAAAAACCAAAGCAAGTACAAAAATGTAAAATTGCTAACAACCTTTTCCCTCCAGCATAGATGCCTCCTGCCTTGTTATAACGACAATTTTTAACGCCTACCTACTTAATAGTATATCAATTTGCTTTGATTGGGTAAGGATTCAGGACACAGAATACAGGATTAAGAATTGATGAGAGTTTTCGAGTCATTGGTTGTTGATGAAAAACTTACTCCTGTAAATTCCTGCTACAAACAAATATTCTGATTCCTGACTCCTGACTCCTGACTCCTGACTCCTGACTCCTGAATTGATTGGTTACATTTGCGATTTTTACATATACTGGTGGTTGCTGTTAGTGTTACCTTTGGGCTATTCCCTATTGCCTGATCAATGTTTGCTGCTTCCAATCAATTATTATGGTCCATGATTGGCTTACTCCTGACAATGGGTGGCACGTTCCTAGAAGCCTATGGCACTACCTTACCTTGGAGTTGGAGTCAGCAAGGAATTAAAACCTTTTCTTTAGGTGTCAGCTATCAAGTTGGTGCAGTGCTGTTGGTAGGTTGTTTAGGAGGTAAAAATGCTGGTGCGCTTTCCCAGATTGCTTATCTAGTCATGGGATTAACATTATTGCCTGTATTTGCCGAAGGAGGTGGTATAGGATATGTTAAACTATCTCAGTTTGGCTATTTGCTCGGTTTTATTCCAGGAGCTTGGATTTGCGGATATTTTGCCTTTAAAGCCAGACCTCGTTTAGAAACCCTGGCTTTTAGTTGCCTTTGTGGTTTGTCAACAGTCCACTTATGCGGTATTGCTTATTTAATGATCAGTTATCTTTTTCCCTGGAGAGGTGCAGAACATCTACCTTTAATGCAAGCAATCCTCAAATATTCCTGGTTTTCGCTTCCCGGTCAACTAGCTGTAGTCTGCGCTGTCACCATCATAGCTTATGTATTACGACATATCATGTTTTATTAATTAGGGCATTGGGCATTGGGAATAACGGTGAAATGACTAATAACTAATAACTAATGACTCATGACTCATGACTAATTGACAAATTTACCATGCGTTTAAAAAATAGACTTTTTTGGATTGCTGCTTTCGTTGCTTTTGTGGTAGACCAATTAACAAAATTATGGGTAGTAAAAACCTTTGAGTTAGGAGAAACATTACCACTGCTACCAGGAATATTTCACTTTACATATCTCACCAACACAGGGGCTGCTTTTAGTATTTTAAGTGGTAAAGTAGAATGGTTGCGCTGGTTATCCTTGGGAGTGAGTTTAGTGTTGATGGCGATCGCATCCTGGGGACCAGTATTAAGTTTTTGGGAACAGTTAGGTTATGGTTTAATTTTAGGCGGAGCTATGGGTAATGGTATTGATAGATTTGCTTTAGGCTATGTCGTTGATTTTCTCGATTTTCGCCTCATCAACTTTGCAGTCTTTAATCTAGCTGATTCTTGTATTAGTATTGGTATTGTTTGCCTTTTAATTGCATCTTTCCAAAAAACACCAAATTCTCATCACAGAATACGATAACAATTGATAATTGTCCATTGTCAATTTTCCCCATCCTCTCACGAACAAACCAGAGGTAATTGTCAATTGTCCATTGTCAATTATTGAAATATCTCTATCGCCAATACCAGCGGTTTCTTGACATTGAAAAATCCGCTGTTTAGTGATAGAGACTATTTTTTGTTGATGCAAACTTGTAAAAAATCCCCTGATCGAACAAATAAATGTAGCGAGAGTTGTTCTTTAAGGAGTAGAAATTTGAGTTAAAAGATTCAGATTTAAGTACCAGAAGGGGCAGTTTGTGGTAAAATATTCACAGGAACTTGCTCTGGGCTAGAAAACTCTGTTACAGGAGAGCTTTCTGGAACAGGAGTCAATTGGTTGGAATTATCAGGACTTGGGTTAATTGGTGTAACTGGTACTGTGGTATTATCTACGTCAGTATTGCTCTCAATAAAATTAGTTTGTGGATTAGTTTGTGGATTAGTTTGTGGATTAGTTTGTAGATTAGTTTCTGGTGATGAAACAGGACTCAGAAAATTCCTATCAAGTGGTATCCCACCTGGACAACGTGAGTTAAGCGGGAAACGTTGACAGAGAATTTTCATTCCTTCTGGTGACATCTTAATTTCCGCCGCTGTACCCATAGAGGAGTCACTTGATTCTACCAACAAAGATTCACTTGATTGAGCCATAGCAGCGTTACCAGTAAGCGCCAAAGTCATGGCAGTACCAATCAGGGTCAGAGATTTTCCCTTCATTCTGAAATTAACCTCAAGGTCAACGGAACACTGCGCTAATTAAATCAAACTCTTGATGGGACAAAATCAGCCTCAAGGAAGATGTAAAATTCCTTGAATAATGCTATAGGTCTTTGACAAAAGTAAAATTTAAATATTTTGTCAATTGAATAGAAGTTTTAAGGAATACACAGAGAAAGATTGTATTTGAACTTGTAACGCTGGCTTGATTGGATAAAATCAGCATTTTATGTCCAAGCAACTAATTTGTGATGTAGAAAGCAGTGACAAAAATTACAAGTTAATTTTACTTGCCAATCCATCAAATAGGTTTACTTGAATACCTTTAAATTCAGTACAGCCAATTTATTTTTGGCTTGTGAGTAAAATGGTGTAAGACTAGCATTAAAATTGCGATCCGTACGATTCTGTCTTCACCAACAGCCGTGATGTGATATAGCCGATGAGTTCCCCGCAACCGCCGCAAAAGCCACAAACCTTACTTGGTCAACTGACGCAAGCAGTAAATACAATTCAAGCCAGGGTAGATTTTTCCAAACTGGCGCTCAAGCCGAATGCCAAAGTACCGGAAATCTGGGTGCAGGATGCGGGAGCGGACAAAGCGGAAATATATCCCCTATTGGGCGATCGCTATATACTTGGTCGCAGTTCCAAATCCTGCGATATCGTCGTCCGTAACCCAGTAGTCAGCCAGATTCACCTGTCCCTATCGCGTGATTCCAGCCAAAGAACATCGGTTTTCACCATCAAAGATGAAAACTCCACCAATGGCATTTATATTGGCAAGCGCAGAGTCACATCCCTAGAACTGCGTCATGGTGACGTTTTCACCTTGGGACCACCAGAACTTGCAGCTTCAGTGCGTTTGCAATACTTCGATCCGCCCCCCTGGTATATCAAAGCAGGAACATGGGCATTTTATGGTTTTGGGAGTGTCAGCGCCTTATTTGCCCTAGCTATTGGCTTAGAATGGACAAAATTTTCCATTAGACCCCTACCTACAGCCACCAGCGCCCCGGTAGTAATTTATGCCCGTGATGGATCCACACCACTACGAGAACCACGGAACATAGCTCACGTAGACTTAAAACAGTTATCAGAATTTGGTCCTTATTTACCTGCTGCGGTAGTCGCTTCTGAAGATAGTCGTTATTACTGGCACTTTGGAGTTGATCCTTTAGGGATTTTGCGAGCCGTATTAATCAATAGTCGTAGCGGTGACGTACAACAAGGAGCCAGTACAGTTACTCAACAACTTGCCCGCAGTTTATTCCGCGATTATGTAGGTAGACAAGATTCCTTGGGGCGGAAAGTGCGTGAAGCTATTGTCTCCCTGAAGTTAGAAACCTTTTACAGCAAAGATGAAATTTTACTGACTTACCTAAACAGAGTATTTTTAGGTGCTGATACTTCGGGCTTTGAAGATGCGGCTAAATATTACTTTGAAAAATCAGCTAAAGAATTAACATTAGCAGAAGCAGCGACCCTAGTAGCAATTTTACCTGCACCCAACGCCTTCAATTTTTGTGGAGATGGTCCAAGAAAACTGGACGCAGCAGATTACCGCAATCGTGTAATTAGGCGGATGCTGGACATGGGCAAAATTAGCGTCGAAGATGCCAACCGTGCCAGACGTTCTACAGTGCAAGTTAGTCCTAAAGTTTGCGAAAGACAAGCTCAGACAATAGCCCCTTACTTTTATAATTACGTCTTTCAAGAACTGGAATCAATATTAGGAGAAGGAGCAGCAAGAGAAGGTAACTATATCATCGAAACCCAGTTAGATCCAGCAATGCAAGCCCAAGCAGAATCAGTTTTACGAAATTCAGTGAGTAACGCCGGGTCCAACTTGCGATTTTCCCAGGGGTCGCTTGTTACCCTAGATGCGAAAACTGGCAGCATCTTAGCAATGGTAGGGGGGACTGATTACAAAAAAAGCCAATTTAATCGGGCGGTACAAGCTCAAAGACAACCTGGTTCTACCTTCAAAATTTTTGCTTACGCTGCTGCTTTAGAGCAGGGAATACCAACATCTAGAACTTATTCTTGCGCTGCTTTGCCCTGGCAAGGCTTTACTTACAGACCCTGCCGCTCTGGTGGTGGTAGTTTAGATGTAGCCACAAGTTTGGCACTCTCAGAAAATCCCATTGCTTTAAGAATTGCCAGAGAAGTAGGATTAAATAAAGTTGTAGAAATGGCGCAGCGTTTAGGAGTCAAATCCTCACTGGAAGCTGTTCCTGGTTTAGTCCTGGGTCAAAGTGTAGTTAACGTTTTGGAGATGACCGGCGCTTTTGGCGCTATTAGCAATCGTGGTGTATGGAATCGCCCCCATGCTATTAGCAGAATTTTAGACAGCAGCGATTGTGAAGATCGCAATGATTTAAAGACCTGCCGTGTTATCTATTCCTACGACCAGGATCGAGAGAGTAATAAGCGAGTGCTAAAAACAAGTATCGCCAATACAATGACCGATATGATGCAGAGGGTAGTTTCCAGTGGTACTGGTCGTGGTGCATCTATTGGACTGGGAGAAGAAGCGGGTAAAACCGGAACAACAGATAAAAACGTTGACTTATGGTTTATTGGTTTTATTCCCAGTCGGCAACTTGTAACTGGCATTTGGCTAGGAAATGACAACAATTCCCCTACATCTGGTAGCAGTGGTCAAGCTGCCCAGTTATGGGGGAATTATATGCGGAAAATCGCCAAATAAATGGGTAATTGGTAATTGGTAATTGGTAATTGGTAAAAAAGGGAACAGGGAACAGGGAACAGAAAGAAGGCAATAGGCAATAGACAAAAGTTAATATTCTCCTCCTGCTTTCTTCCCCAGTCCCCAGTCCCCAGTCACCTGTATCCCTGCCAGGGAGTGACTTCAAGAGTGCCGTTAGATTTGAAGACTACCTGGAAATGGGCAAGAGGTTCTTTATTGTTGGGAGCAGCTTGATTTGAACCGTAGACAGATTGAAACATTTGTGGTAAGGGTGTTTCTCGAAAATAGTCAAAGGCGACTTGATTAAGTGGTTCATAGTCAGCGATGACACCAATTTTGTTAACGGCTACCCGATATCTAAGTTCTCTGTTAAAGGTAGGTGTAACACTCCAGTTTTGGCGAATTGTATTATAAAGCTTTTGATTTAAGTCTTTGAGTGTACTAGAATCAGTGATTTTTTCACCGATGACATCTGGTGTTCTGGTATATCCCAACCAAGGACTAATTTCTAACACACCTTGTCTGGTAAAAACTACTCGAAATTGAGCAATGGGTTCGTTGGTGACAGTGCGGTTAGCAGGATTGTAGAGTAATTTTGGCAGTGGAGTTTTTTCTATTGCATCATTGGCATTTTTGTTAACAGCTTTATAACCAACAATACTTCCATCACCAGCTACACCCAAGCGATAGACTAAATCTTCTGTAATTTCCGAACGATTCTCCCAGACAGGATGAATTTGGTTATACACTTGGCGATTCAATGCCCGTAGCTGGGAGGGGTCAGTAATTTCTGGAACTGTATTTAGAAGTGCTTCTAAATCTTTGATAATAGGTGTGGCTGAGGCTGTAGGTGATGCTTCACTGGTAGGTGTAGGTGATGCTTCACTGGTAGGCGTAGGTGATGCTGTGGGTATTGCTGTGCTGGTTTGTTCTTCTTGCTTCGGTTCTGGTGGACGTACCTGGGGAGGAGGAATTAAGCTAAAGGCTACCGCTGCTACTGCTAAACTGGATACTCCTACAGTAGCTGGTACTGCTTGTTTGATTATAGTTTGACTAGCACCATTATAACGTCTGGTGACTGGTTGTAGTTCCAAAGTTAACTCTGGTAAGGTTTGAGTATCAGCAAAAAACTGATCTACAGCTTCGACTAAATCAAACAACTGTACAGTATTCAAATCAATTTGAATAGGTGATTGTTGAACTGCGTTTGATTGAGATTGCAAACCATCACCTGTAATTTCTGAATGTACAATTAACTTGTGTCTGTTGCTATCAATTTTTTGTAACTCGACTAACTCTGAGTCACCGTTGTGTGCTTGAGGGTTGGGGACATTACTTAAAAATTCTTGAGCATAGGCGCTTACCGCTCTGACTAAGCTTTCAAAAAATTCTCGCCCTCCGGTTATAGGCTGACTATAACTAGATAAATAGCATTCTGCATTCACCAATATAGATAATTCTGGACGCAGTTCTTGAAATTGGGTGGTAGGGGCGACATCACTTAACCCTTCTAAGAGTAGCGTGCAATTAGGTAAACTGTACTTACGTTGAATATTCATTCTACTTTACTCTACTTCACCGTCAAAAAGAGAAATCCAGAAACGCTGCATTCCAGCTGTACCTGTGCAGAATAGTAATTTTTCTAATAAGTCTATAGCCAGTTCATCTAATTTCTCGTCTGAGTTTAATGTTAGTAAAACAGAACGTCTGGCATTCATCCGACTTTTAAAATGCGCTCTAAACCGTTCTAGGTAATTAGCTAGTCGTAAATTTTGCTCTAGTGGAATCTGCTTTTCTGATAATTGCTGATATATCATTAGCATCTGTCGGATAACTACTGTTAACCGCCGCGCTATGTAGCAAGCAATTACTACTAAAGCTTTTGCTTCCATGATGGTGAGGAGACGGCGGTTATGCGCTCTTCTTAAAGGGTTAGAAGCACGCATTCTCCATAGATTTACTCGGTTTTTGACAATTCCTGTTAGGTCTAGTTCTTGGGCAAAAGCGAGGATGGCTTCAGAACCACCCAATTCTAAAGCTTCAATTGCCAGTAACATCAAGTCTATTTGTAATGTGGTTCTGCGGGGACAGCCCTTGGGTCCTATGGCTGGATCTGGTAATGTGTCCAGTATCATCGGCATGGACTCAGGAGTTGGATCATTCAATGACTTTACGCTTGCGGAGACATTCATGCTCTAAAATACCTTGTGTTATGCCAACAGACTGAGTGAGATGAATAAAACAACATTAAACACTATTTAAGATAGATAGCTAAACCAGAAATCAGGTTTTGTGGTTATGGATAAGCATCTCAATATATACAATACTTACTTTTGTTATACCAAGATTCCCGTATATTCTAATGAAACTTTTAAAGCATCAGTTTACTAACCTATCTAGTTTAACGGTACAAATACATCTCTAGCTTGGGTTAAATTCTTAGTTATTGTCAATGATTGACGAAACTTACAGCAATAATCTCCAAAAGATGAAATTATAGTGTACGATTTTTCAGGGGATTGGTGACTGATGACTGGGAAAATACAAATAATTTCCCCCTGCTTCCCTATTCCCTATTTTCTATTCCCTGTTACTACTGAATACGATGGATTTAAAATCTCTGATTCGTGACATACCAGATTTTCCTAAGCCTGGAATTGTATTTCGAGATATTACAACTCTACTGCGTAATCCAGAGGGTTTGCGATACACTATTGACTTTTTAGCACAAAAATGTATTGAACTGGAAATCTCAGTTGATTGCATTGTGGGTATGGAATCACGGGGTTTCATTTTTGGCGCACCTCTGGCTTATAAATTGGGATCTGGTTTTATTCCGGTTCGCAAAAAAGGCAAGTTACCCGCAGCAGTTCACAGAATTGATTATCAACTAGAGTATGGTACAGATTGCTTGGAGGTACATCAGGATGCTTTACATCCAGGTAGCAGGGTTTTGATTGTAGATGATTTAATTGCTACGGGTGGAACTGCAAGTGCAACAGCTACTTTGGTACAGAAGATTGGCTGTGAACTTGTGGGTTTTGGGTTTATCATCGAGCTACGGGATTTGCAAGGACGCAAGTATTTACCAGATGTACCAATTATTTCTTTGGTTGAATATTAGGTGATTGGTGACTGGTGATTGGGTAGAATTAACTTATGACTTATGACTAATGACTAATGACTAACAACTAACAACTAATGACTAATACAAAAATTGCTTTAGAGACTGGTCGAGATTGGCTGATTAAGCTAGTCACAGATGAAACTTTTATTTATGTGATAAAACGGCTGCTACAGGCTTTGTTAACTATTTTTCTAGCTTCTGCGTTGTCGTTTTTTGTGATGAAATTGTCACCAGGTACTTTTTTACTTACATTGATACACAATTCTAAGATTTCACCAGAACGGATTAAAGAAATTACACAACAGTTTGGTTTGGATAAGTCTTGGCCTGAGCAATTTTGGTTGTGGTTGAAGCAAATTATAACTAGGGGTGATTTTGGGACAAGTGTTGTTTATCAGCGTTCTGTGTCGTCTTTGTTGTGGGAAAGAGTACCAGCGACTTTGTTGTTAGCGATCGCTTCTTTATTTACAACTTGGGCGATCGCTATTCCTCTGGGTATTCTCGCTGCGGTTAAACAAAATCGCCCGACGGACAAGATTTTACAGGTTTTAAGTTACGCTGGACAAGGTTTTCCTAGTTTTATCACTGCCTTATTTCTCTTATTCTTAGCCCAAGTCACTACCCCCTTATTTCCTGTGGGTAACATGACTAGCATTGATCATGGTGAACTGACATGGTTCGGAAAAATCTTAGATATCGGTTGGCATAGCATTTTACCTTTAATTGCGTTAAGTATTACCAGTTTTGCTGGTTTACAAAGAATCATGCGTGGTCAATTATTGGATGTTTTGCGGCAAGATTATATTCAAACTGCTCGTGCTAAAGGATTACCAGAAAACCGTGTTATTTATGTTCATGCTTTGCGGAATGCTATTAACCCTTTAATTACTTTGTTAGGATTTGAATTAGCAAGTTTATTAAGTGGTGCATTTATTACAGAAAACTTCTTTAACTGGCCTGGTTTGGGTAAATTAACTTTACAAGCTGTTTTGGCAAAAGATGAATATTTAGTCATGGCTAGTTTAGTGATGAGTGCGGTTTTATTAATTCTAGGAAATTTAATTGCTGATTTAATGTTAAAAGCTGCTGATCCAAGAATTAAATTAGAAGATTTGAATTAGAAAATAGGGAATGGGGAATAGGGAATAATTACGAATTACGAATTAAAAATTATGCTTTCTGAAGTTTATTATATTATTCGGTCAAAGACAGATGGTAAATATCTCACTGCAAAAATTGATGAGGATAAATCAGGATATTTATTATTGTTTAAAGAAGATTTTGAAGCACTCAGTTATTTAAATGCTCATGCTGCTGATTTAGCGAGTCGTTTAGCTGTAGAATCTATTCCAGGTACACAGGTGGGAAGTTTATTAAAACGTTGGGGATTTGCAGGTTTGGGAATAGTTAATGATCCTTTATTGCCTAAGATTGATTTTTTACAACATGGATAAATTCAGATCCCCGACTTCTGTTGAAAAAATAATTGAATTGATTTACAAAATGAAATCAAGAAGTCGGGGATATTGTTACTTAGATATTGTTCATTAATCTTGATATGGGTTGTCTATTTTATCCACAAATACATTAGCAGATAACGGTAAACGACCAGGATTTAAACGGGGTTCGGCTGCATATCCTACAGGTACAACCACTGCAATACAAATATCTGGGTTATTTTCTGCACCAATCACTGCTTTTACTTTATCTTCAATCCAACCATTCATAAAACAGGTAGATAAACCCAAACTTTCTGCTGCTAATACTAAATTTGTAGCAGCTATCATGGCATCTTTAATAGCATATTCCCGACGCTTATCTCCTAAAGCTTCTTGAAATTGGGGAATAGCATTTCTAAAATAATTAACTGTTCCCTCATTCCAAGCGCCGGTGTTTAATCCTTGTTCTAAAATGGGTGTTAAATCTTGTTCTCCAGCAGTTGCATCAGCAGCAAATACAAAGGTTACAGGTGCTTGAATAATTTGTTTTTGATTCCAAGATGCTTCACATAATGCAACTTTTTGATTTTCATCTTGAACTAAAACTATTCTCCAAGATTGGGTGTTAAAACTACTGGGTGCTGCTACGGTTAATTCTACCAGTTGTTTAAGCATTTCTGGGGAAATGGGATCTGGTTTAAAGGTTTTGATAGAACGACGTTGTAATATAGCTGTAGGTACATCTAATGCTTGGATTTGAGTGGTAGAAGTCATTTGATTTTAGATTTTAGATTTTGGATTTTTGATTTTGGAATTATGTCCTGTGTTTAGGGTAACGTTTTTTTGTACGGAGTTCCAATAGTAGGTTACAGGTTACAGGTGACAGTAAGAAGAAAGACTTTGCGTCTTTGCGTGAGATAAAATCTTATTTGTCAGAATCAGGATAACCAGGATTTAAAGATTTTTAGGATTGAGTTGTTAAAAAGACGTTATATTATGTGCGACACAGATTTCCATCATATTAGTATGTGTCAAGTCTAAGGATTTTGTCAAGTGTTTTGGGTGAAAAAATTTTGCGGGGATGAGGATTTTTAGATGTTGATTTTTGGGGATATGGGAAAGAGGTAAAATATTAAATTGTCAGAATCAGGATTTACAGGATTTAAGGATTTACAGGATATTATTGAAAGTTCTATTTTTGGGATGTGAGGATTTTTCGATGTTATCTAAATGAGGGTGTGGATGATTATTAAAAGATCTAATTTTTCGATGATTTTTAAATATTATGATAAATTATCAAATTAAAATCTTGTTAATCCTATAATCCTGGTGATCCTGATTCTGACAAAATAAAATATTGAGGCAGGCAAGATGCCCACCCCACCAGATGATAAAATGATCTAAACTGTAGCTTTTTCTAACATTAATTTAGAACGCTTCACTTGTTCAGGAATCGCTACAGGATAATCACCTGTAAAACAAGCAGAACAAAAACTATTTGTATCTTCCCTGGTTGCTTCTAACATTCCTTCCCAACTCAAATAAGCAAGGGTATCAACTTCTAATTTTTTGGCTATGTTTGCTACTGACATCTTAGCGGCAATTAGTTGATCTTGGGTATCTGTATCAATCCCATAAAAGCAAGGATGGGTGACAGGTGGGGAAGATATTCTCATGTGTACTTCTGATGCACCTGCTTCACGCAATGCTTTAACGAGTTTGCGGCTAGTAGTTCCCCGGACAATGGAATCATCAATTATTACCACCCGCTTACCATACAATACATCTTTCAGGGGGTTCAATTTCATCTTAATGCCCGTTTCCCGCATACTTTGGGTAGGTTGAATAAATGTTCTACCGACGTAGCGATTTTTAATCAAACCTTCACCATAAGCTACCCCTGATGCTTGGGAAAAACCAATGGCCGCAGGTATACCAGAATCAGGTACACCAAATACTATATCTGCTTCTATTGGTGATTCTTCCGCTAATCTCCGTCCTAATCGCATCCGATAGCTATATAATGTTTCATGGTGCATGACGCTATCAGGACGAGCAAAGTAGATCATTTCAAAGATACACAACTTGCGCTGGGGTTGTTGATTCCATCGGTGTGATGTTAAACCTTTTTCTGTGATCCAAACTAACTCTCCTGGTTCGACATCGCGCAGATATTCAGCACCGATAATATCTAAACCGCAGGTTTCGGAAGCGAGAACGTAACGTACTGGATCACTGTCTAATGTACCAATTACCAGGGGACGAATGCCGTTAGGATCTCTTGCTGCCATGATACCATCGGGTGTACCAACTACCAGACTAAATGCACCTTGACAACGGTGAAGCGCACGAATCGCACCTTCTAACCAGTCTGCACCAGCATTGACTTCTTCGGCGATCGCATAAGCAATCATTTCTGAATCGGTGGTTGTTAGCAAATGAACATTACTCTGAAGTAATTCTTCCCGCAATTGTATGGTATTGACTAAATTACCATTATGTGCTAAAGCCAAATGACCTAGACGAGTTGAGATAACTGCGGGTTGAGCGTTAACTTTGCGACTAGAACCAGTAGTAGAATAACGGTTATGGCCAACTGCAATATTACCGACTAATTCTTCTAAAATAGTTTCATTAAATACTTGAGAAACCAGCCCCATATCTTTATGCTGGTGTACATAATGTCCATTAAAGGTAGCAATACCAGCAGATTCTTGACCCCGATGTTGCAGGGCATATAATCCAAAGTATGCCATTTTTGCTACATCTTGTTCTGGTGCATAGATACCAAAAACACCACACGCCTCTTCTGGTTTATCACAAGCGTTTTCACTAATTTCACTAATATTTATAGATGGATCAGAAGTGATAGAATGCTGGGGAATCATGCTGGTTTTTGCTCCTGGTAACTGGGTACTGGGTACTGGTGACTGGTGACTGGTGACTGGTGACTGGGGAGAAATATTTACCTTCTTCCTCCTGACTCCTGACTCCTGCCTCCTGCCTCTTAATAAATCTTTAACCATCCATTAAAACAGTACCGTAAATTGGTCAAGGATGGGGGATGAATTGTAAATTTTCATGCCCGATCCTTGACATTGATGCGGTTTATGTATTGGCATAGAGAGCGAGACGTTGGGCGATCGCCTGATCGTAAACGTTGCTCATATCGCTAATGCTGACTTTCATAACTTCTTGGTGATCAGCAGTAGTCACTGTTAACCCTGTTGCCAAATTAGCAACAATACCTAATTTTTGCCAATTTTCTCCTAAATGTTCCTGTAAATAGGATTCCCAAATTTCCTGATTTTCCACATTCACAGAAACTAAAATTCTCGCACCACCTTCACCAAACAACACTTCATCAAAGCGAAAAGCAGAGTTTGCAGAAATACCTAAATTTAATTCTGCTCCCAACTTTCCACTTAAACAACATTCCGCCAAAGCTACAGTTAGACCGCCTTCAGCAGTATCATGTGCTGAACGCACCCACCCAGAATGAATACCATAACGACACACGCTTTGTACTTTCCGTTCTAAATCAAAATTAACCCTTGGCGGTTTACCTGCAATCGTATTATGAATCGCTGCTAAATATTCAGAAGCTCCCAATTCGATTTTAGATTTTGGATTTTGGATTTTGGATTGCACAGGTAAACCTAAAAGGTAAATTGCATCACCTACATTTTTCCAGCCCTGTCCACAAATTTTATCCAAATCCTCAATTAAACCAACCATTCCCACCACAGGAGTAGGATAAATAGGCTGGGGATTTCCCTGAGCGTCAAAAGTCTCATTATACAAAGAAACATTTCCACCCGTAACAGGCGTTCCCAACTCCTGACACCCTTCACTTAATCCTTTACAAGCTGACGCTAACTGCCAATAACCGATAGGTTTTTCAGGACTACCAAAATTAAGATTATCTGTCACCGCTAAAGGTTCAGCACCCACACAACTAAGATTCCTTGCAGCTTCAGCTACAACAGACTTAGCACCCTCATAAGGATCTAAATAAACATAGCGAGAGTTACAATCAACCGTAGCAGCAACTCCGCTTCGGTGACTGGTGACTGGGAAAGAATTTAAAGGACGTAAGCGCACTACAGCCGCATCTGCCCCACCAGGCAACAACACAGTATTATTTTGCACCTGATGATCATATTGGCGATATACCCAACTCTTAGAAGCAATGGTAGGTGTACCCAGCAAAGTTAATAAAACATCCTGCCAACTTTGTAACTTACCATTAACTGTAATTCCCCTAGCATCACAACTAGGTAAACTATCAACACTCCAATCCCAGGCTGTTTTTGCATATTCTGGCGGTTCTGCTAAAAGTTCTCTTTCATACAAAGGCGTATTTTCAGCCAAAGCATCCGCAGGAATTTCCGCAGCAACTTCACCCTTAAACAAAATTCTGACAATTGGTTCAGCAATTACAGTACCTGCAACCACCGCATGAAGTCCCCAACGGTGGAAAATATCAATTAACTCTTGTTCTCGGCCTTTTTCGGACACAAATAGCATTCTTTCCTGAGATTCAGAAAGCAGATATTCATAAGGTATCATTCCATACTCACGTGCCGGAACTTTGTCAAGGTTAAATTCAATACCGACACTGCCTTTGGCTGCCATTTCCGAAGTAGAACAAGTGATACCCGCAGCACCCATATCCTGAGCCGCTACCACTGCCCCGGTTTTAAATGCCTCTAAACAAGCTTCAATTAAAGACTTCTCTAAAAATGGATCGCCCACTTGCACCGCAGGACGGTTATCCATTGACTCATCGGTTAATTCTGCACTAGCAAAACTCGCACCACCCATACCATCCCTACCAGTGGTTGAACCAACATATAATACAGGGTTGCCAATTCCTGAAGCACCGGATTTTACTATTTCTGGTGTTTCCATTAATCCCAGTGCCATGACGTTAACCAAGGGATTTCCTGAATAAGCTGGATCAAAATAAACCTCACCGCCTACCGTGGGAACACCTACACAGTTACCATAATGGGAAATACCCGCTACAACGCCATTAAATAATCTTTGGGTTTTGGGATCATCCAAACTACCAAAACGCAGAGAATTTAATAACGCAATTGGACGCGCCCCCATTGTAAAAATATCTCTTAATATACCTCCCACACCTGTAGCAGCACCTTGGAAGGGTTCAACTGCGGAAGGATGGTTATGGGATTCTATTTTAAAAGCTAGTTGCAGTCCATCGCCTAAGTCTACCACACCGGCATTTTCACCGGGTCCGACAAGAATGCGGGGTCCTGTGGTGGGAAACTGTTTGAGGAGGGGACGGGAATTTTTATAACAACAATGTTCTGACCACATTACCCCAAACATACCTAGTTCGGCTTTGTTAGGGTGACGGCCTAAGCGGCGGACAATTTCGGTATATTCTTGTGGTTTAATGCCTTCTGAGGCGATTTCCTGGGGAGAAAAGGGACTTTCGGTGGTCATGGTTTGTTATGCACCAAGAGGACAGATGATTATTGTATCTGAGAACCCTAACTTCTTTATAATTAATTATGTAGATCGCTGATCCAATATGCAAGATACTTTAACCATTACCATTAACCCGGAACTAAAAGCAGCACTTTTAGAAATCACTCAAGCTGAAGGTATATCTGCTGATAGTTTAGTTGGTAAAGCTATTGAGCATGACATCTTCACTCACAAATTCCGTGCATTGCGTTCTTATTTGATGCAGAAGAATAAAACGGTAGGAATTTGCTGTTTCTGAAGAAATGAATATGCGGTAGAAATTAGTCTGGGTGTGGGGTATGGTAAAAGAGCGATCGCCATTTTTAATATTAGCGATCGCCTATCATATTAAACAGTAAATTTTAATTTCTCTCTCAACCTACTCCACAGGATTTTGATCCCCAGATTTTTCCGCAACCTTCCTTACCGCTTCAATATCCACATCTAACCTTGTTGCTATTTCTTCCACCGTCAAACCTAACTCTATTAATAGCGGTACTGATTCCAACCTACCTTCTAGCCTACCTTCTAGCCTACCTTTTGTTCTTTCTTCTTCCGCAACTTCTCGGAAATACCTTGTTTGCTTTAAATCTTCAAAAGTAAACATTGCTTCTATCTCCTGACGGGTTAAATTATTGAATTTATAAACTAAGATCGTCTCTAACAATTGTAAGACTTTTTGCCTTTGGGCTGCATCTGTAAATTGTTGTCGAGATTTGTCCATTAACTGTTGACTGTGATCAATTGCAGTTTCTTCTTTCTCTACTACTAATTTTACCATCCCCAACCCAACGGAATTATCATTAGTAACTTCTAATTCATCCAAATAAATGATTGTTACTTGCTGACTCATTAGCAAACCTCGATACTGGATAGGTACACCAGGATCTAAACTACGTTTAGCAAAAATCGCTACTGCATGAAAATCATTTTTTGGTTGATATTGATTGAGGTAAACAAAGATTTCTGCAAATAATTTCCAGTAAAAATCTGTTTTTGGTTGAAATTGCACCTCAACAAAATAAATCGGTTGTTCAGGTATCTTTGAATTTGGTATGAATAACCCATCAAACCGAAATGCTAACTCCTTTATTTCTACAGATGTAAATTGATAATTTTCTGCTTCTGTAGCTGGTTTACCAATCAATTCAAAAAGAATATTTGGTAATGTTTGAAAGAGTTGATAGAAGATAGTATCTGTTTTCACCCTGCGAAAAATTCCTATTTTTTCAACTACGACAAAAATAAAAAGGTGACAGTTAAAAGATTTGACATTATCCACCTATTTCCAAATTACTTAAAATCAAATCTGCTCTTGGTTCAAAACCATCTCCATATTCTGCTGGATAATGGGTAATTGCATAAAATACTTTACCCTTTTCTTCTCCAATATAAATATTACCAAAAATCTCTTGACCTTTACTAAAAGTAATCTTTTCTTTTGCCCAAGGATAGGTTACAGTGCTGCTACGATTGACAATTTGCCATTTATTAGATGCAATTATCCCATCTTTACTATTAATAAAATTTTTGACTTCTTCTAAGGCTTTTAAATCATCAGGAAAGACAAATTTAATGTAAGCATTTTCATTTTTTACACCTCCAAAATTAGCAGTAAATTTCACTTCTCTTACTTTATTGATATCTTTATTTTGAACTAAAAAATCCTCTTGAGGAAAGTAGGTACTAAATATATTTTTCTCCTGGTAAAGTTTTAAGGAAATGTTGGTTTTTTCCCCTTCCACAGAAATAGTAGCTGTTTTATTATTTGGTCTATTTTGTGCAGATTTATTACTATCTACAATGGGTTTATTTTCGGTAATGCGGCTATTGTCCGCATAGATTTGGTTTTGAGTAGGTGTAGTACAAGCAGTAATTCCATTTAATAAGATTGTTGCTGCTACTACTTTAATAAGATTCAGATACATTTTACCAAAATGTGTTAGTGTTTACAAAAATTTGACTACTATATGCAATTGACTGTTTCTGCTGCCATCAAAATGATGTATTTTTCTCTTTCAATCAATTGCTCAAAGGTATACATTTTTTCTTCAATTCTTCAGTGATTAAAATCACCGATGAATATGATTACAATCACCATTATCCATGATGAAGATCCTCCTCTAAGAATGAACATCTTGGGATAATAACTCATAACTGAACTCTAGCCGAGTCATTAATAGGGAACACAACTAATGACCGACAGCCTCCTGTCGGTTTTTTGTTTTTGGTGAGCGTCAGTAAATGCACATAGATGCACATAAAATATCCCCACAACTTTATAATAACTTGACAAATATGTTGCCATAATTTTGCCATAGCAACTATCAAGTGTGGGGAAAGAGTGATCAAATGAGCAAGATCACCAGTAGCTTTACGCAAAGCACCAGCCGTGATGGCGATCGCTAATGTTGCAGAGAAACCTTGTAATTAGGACATCGCTTGAATGATGTAATCAAAGTAAGGCTCTGCTGCTGCTGCATCTTCACCACTCAGTAAGCCCAAGGATGCTTGTTTAAGGCAGTTGATAGCTTCTACCATTCCCGGTACAGGAACACCCAGAGAATTGTACATCTCCCGTACACCAATCAACCCAATTTTTTCAATTGGTTCTTTGTCACCAGCAAGCACACCATAGGTAATCAAGCGCAGATACCAGCCGAAGTCACGGATACATAAAGCGCGTTGCTTATCTCCGTAAGCATTGCCACCGGGAGCGATAAAGTCAGGGCGCTTTTGCCAAAGTTTTTTGGTTGCTTCCTGAACTATCTTTTTTTCGTTTTCTGACAGGGTTGCAGCGATTCTAGTCCGCTGTGCGCCTGTTTGCAAAAATTCTTTGATACTTTTGAGTTCGCCACTGCTAGGGTAACGCAGTTCGTCGTCAGCTTGGAGAATAACTTGGCTAATTACAGTCATGATTATGTAATCACGGAAATTATATTATTTGTTAGTTTAACCAGTTCGCGGTACAGAAGTGAAGGGTATATTGGTGATTGGTGACTGGGGATTGGTGACTGGGGAAGAGGTAATTGGTAATTGGTGATTGGTAAAAATTAATATTTGTTAATAATATTTTTCCTATTCCCTATTCCCTATTCCCTATTCCCTATTCCCTATTCCCACCCACTAATAACTAATAACTAATGACTAATGACTAATACAGTTTGGCAACAGGGTGAAGTAATAGAACTAGAAATTACTGATTTAAGCGACACTGGTGATGGCGTAGGACGCTTTGAACAGCGTGTAGTATTTGTTCCTGATACAGTAGTGGGCGATCGCACTTTAGTCAGACTTACACACGTCAAACCCAAATATGCTCATGCTACCCTCAAACAAATCCTTCAACCATCTCCTCAACGTATCCGACCTAGTTGTATTGTTGCTGATAAATGTGGTGGTTGTCAGTGGCAGCATATAAATTATGATTATCAGCTTACATCAAAACATAATCAAGTAATTCAAGCTTTAGAAAGAATAGGTGGTTTTATTAACCCCTCAGTAGCTCCCGTCTTATCCACAACATCATCTTTAGGTTATCGCAACAAAGCCACCTATCCCGTCCGGATCTCAGCTACCGGACAAGTTCAAGCTGGTTATTACCAAAAAGGTAGTCATCAACTCATTAACTTAAATCAATGTCCAGTTCAAGACGCTCGTTTAAATCCTTTATTAGCGGAAGTAAAACAGGATATTAAAAAGCGGGATTGGTCAATTTATGACGAAAAACGCCACCAAGGGCAAATTCGCCATTTAAGTTTACGTATAGGTCGCCGTACAGGGGAAATGCTACTAACTTTAGTAGTCAAAGATAGAAATTTACCAGACATTGAAACCCAAGCCCAGGAATGGTTACAGCGTTATCCCCAGTTAGTAGGAGTTTGTTTGAATCGCAATAGCGATCGCACAAATGCTATATTTGGAAAAGATACAACTTGTATTGCTGGGATTCCTTACCTGCAAGAAAAATTCGCTGGTTTAGAATTTCAAATCCGCCCGGATACATTTTTTCAAGTTCATACAGAAACGGCTGAAGCACTGTTACAAGTCATTCAGTCAGAATTAAATTTACAAGGTCAGGAAGTTTTAGTAGATGCCTATTGTGGTATTGGTACTTTAACTTTACCCCTAGCAAAACAAGCACGCCAAGTTATCGGCTTGGAAGTGCAATTGGCAGCCGTAGAACAGGCAATTTTCAATGCCCAACAAAACGAAATTAATAATGTAACCTTTCAAGTAGGAGCAGTGGAGAAAAATCTACCAAATTTGGGAATTATACCAGATATTGTCTTACTTGATCCGCCACGTAAAGGATGTGAAGCTAATGTCATCAAATCTTTACTGAACCTGAAACCTTCGCGCATTATTTACGTCAGCTGTAAAGTAGCCACCTTGGCTCGTGACCTAAAATTACTGTGTGAACATGGACAATACCATCTTACAAGAGTGCAGCCAGCCGACTTTTTTCCCCAAACCGCTCACGTAGAAACAGCAGCCTTTCTCCAGCGATATCCATGCTAAAAGCAACTATTAACTTTAGCTTATATGTTAACCAAATTGTTTACAAAAACTTAAATGGAAAATTTGTAGTCCAGTGCATACTAATAATGCTAAAATAAAATTAACCTAAAAATAGAGATTTCTTTTTTAACCATTAAAGTTGCATGACTCTGATTTGAAAAAGTGAAATAAATTGTGCAAATTATTAAGCGGCTACAAAGAAAGTTGAATATTTATATACTTTCCCAAAGTAATAAATAGAAACATAGAAGTTGTTAATTGTATTAGCAAAACAATTACAGCCAAATTTTAATTAAGCAATTTTCACTTATATTTAGAGTCAATGCTCCCTAGCAATTTCATAAATTTAGTTTTACAGACGCAAGTTTGAAGGCAGCATGACCACCTTAATCTTTATCAGGGTGCCGATAACAGCAAACTGATGTCTAGCTAACTAAAAGCTACGGGGTTTCTCTTGTGATTACCATTTCTCTTCGTCCACTTGGTCGCTCTTGGGGTACTATTAGTTTTGCCTCCACTCTTTATCTATGCCCAATATTAGATTTATTATTGGCAGATATTCCCACAAAATTACAAGCCGAACTGCGGCTAGGACTGCAAGAAGCCCTAGTAAACGCAGCTAAACATGGCAATAATCTTGATCCCAGTAAACTAGTAGTAGTTCGTTTTTCCTTGATAGATAATCAATATTGGTGGATTATTTCCGATCAAGGTAATGGTTTTACTCCTTGTTGTAATGCTCATAATGATCCCACCGACTTTTTACCACCAGATGAATCAGAAAACGGTCGAGGGATGTCTCTTCTGCATCAAATATTTGATCAAGTACAATGGAACCGCAAAGGAACAGAATTAAGACTTTGCAAGCAAATAGAAACTCGGCGTTTGTTATCTTTAAGAAGATAGAAAATGGGTAATGGGTAATGGGTAATGGGTAATGGGTAATGGGTAATATTATTCCCAATCACCAATCACCAATCACCAATCACCAATCCCTCAATGTTTACCGTGAGTAGGACAAGGAGGGGCAGAAATAGACTTATCTAACCAGCCTATAGCCTGTTCTAACCTAGCTTGTGCCTCTTGAGGCTCATTTTTGACCAAAAAAACCATAGCAGCCGCTACAAGCTCACTAGCGCGGGCATTGCGGTTAGACTTGAGACGATGCCAGTCATCAGGAGAAATAGTCAATTTTTCCATCAAAGCTTGGGCAAGTTCCAGAGTAGTAACATCATTTAATTGACTGGTTTGATACATAAGACTAAGTGCTGAGTTAAGAGTAAAAGTTATGATGTAATTATCATAGCCAATGACCCATCACCAATGACCAAACCAGAGGAAAACCAGCAAACCGACTTTGAAGAGGAACTAGAGGAACTAGAAACCGGACTGCGACTGTTAAAAGAAAGATATGCCCAAGTGCAACGGGATCAACAGCAAAAGGCACAATGGCAACAAGAAATTAGAAATCTCAAAGAAAATAAAAATCAGACACCAGAAATCAAAGCCGAGTTAAAACGCTTGGAAAAAGAGCTAGAAGCCCTAGAAGTTAACCTAGAAAGCCAGTTATTTTCCTGGAAAAGCCTCAACCGACCCTTTTGGCAAGGAGTTCGCTTTGGTGGTTTAGGAATTATTATAGGTTGGGTGTTAAAATCTTCGATTGGGTGATTGGTGATTGGGAAAGAAGGCAAGAGGCAATAGGCAATAGGCAATAGGCAATAGGCAAAAGTTTCTTAATTTTGACTTTTGACTTGATACCTCCCCATCTCCCGGGAGCATCCCAAATGTGTAAGTTTATTTTTTGCTTGATTTCAAGACCTGAAATGAACGAACCACGAAGGAGCGAAGGACACGAAGGTAAGAAGGAAGAGGAGAGTTTTTGGTGTTGTGGCGGTTGTTTTTGCAAAATTGGGATGCTCCCCATCTCCCCTGTTCCCTTTTCCCTGACTAAAATTAATGTTATATATAGTTAAAAAAATCCAAACTGTAAAAAATGATTAAACATCGAATTGCTGAAATATTAAGAAGTGGTCAACCAGAAGAAACCTTAACAGTACAAGGTTGGGTAAGAACCAAACGCGAATTAAAAGGATTTGCCTTTTTAGAAGTTAACGATGGTTCAAGTTTAGCCAACTTACAAATAGTTATTAATCAAGAATTACCAAACTACGAAGCCATATTAAAACAGATAAATACAGGTGCTTCCGTCGAAGTTGCAGGAATATTAGTTGCATCTCAAGGTAAAGGACAGAGAATAGAACTAAAAGCAGATGTAGTAAAAGTTTACGGAGATGCTGATCCCGAAACTTATCCTCTGCAAAAGAAACGTCATTCCTTTGAGTTTTTAAGAACCATTGCCCATTTAAGAGGTAGAACTAACTCCTTTGGATCAGTATTTCGGGTAAGAAATGCTTGTGCAACTGCCATACATCAATTTTTCCAAGAGCGGGGTTTTATGTGGGTACATACTCCCATTTTAACCGCCAGTGATTGCGAAGGTGCAGGAGAATTATTCAGTGTGACAAGTTTGAATTTAAAAGATATTCCCCGCACAGAAAATAAAGAAGTTGATTATAGTCAAGACTTCTTTGGAAAACCGACTTATTTAACAGTAAGTGGACAGTTAGAAGCGGAAATAATGGCAATGGCGTTTTCTAACGTCTATACCTTTGGTCCCACATTCCGCGCCGAAAATTCTAACACTTCTCGTCACTTAGCCGAGTTTTGGATGGTAGAACCAGAAATGGCGTTTTGTGACTTAGAAGGAGATATGAATTTAGCAGAAGATTTCTTAAAACATATTTTTAAATATGTGATGGAAACCTGTGAAGCAGACATGGAATTTTTCAATCAAAGAATTGATAATACTGTTTTAGACACTGCTAACAATATTATTAACAATCAATTTGAAAGATTGACTTATACCGATGCAGTCAAACTTTTAGAAAAAGCGGATGTAAAATTTGAATATCCTGTAAGTTGGGGTGCAGATTTACAATCAGAACATGAACGTTATTTAGCGGAACAATTGTTTAAAAAACCTGTAATTGTTACAGATTATCCCGCACAAATAAAAGCCTTTTATATGCGGTTGAATGATGATGAAAAAACCGTGAGAGCGATGGATATTTTAGCACCAAAAATAGGTGAAATTATTGGAGGTTCGCAACGGGAAGAAAGATTAGATGTGTTAGAAAAACGGGTTTTAGCCCAGGGAATGAAAACAGAAGATTTGTGGTGGTATTTAGATTTACGTCGTTATGGTACTGTACCTCATGCTGGTTTTGGTTTGGGGTTTGAAAGACTGGTGCAGTTTATGACGGGTATGGGGAATATTCGGGATGTGATTCCTTTCCCCCGTACACCACAAAGCGCGGATTTTTAATAGTTAGGAGTCTTAGGGGCGAAGTAGGGGCGAAGCATTCGGAAAATAACCTGTAATAAAAATTGATAATTTATCGGCAGAATGCTTCGCCCTTACAACAGTCAGGAGGAAAATCTCTTGATTTCTCTAGCTATTGGCAATATTTCAGCAAACCCTAAGTAAGTCGGCACGAAAAAAGAAGTTGTGCAACAAAATGTAAAATGCCTAAAAACCTCTTTCCTCCTGCCTTCTACCTTCGTTATTCTTTTGCTTGTCGCTATTACGTTTTAAAGTTTTTTCTGTGAAGGAAACACTACCAATACCTTGAAGAATACCACGGGCAACTAAACCTAAACCTCTACCAATTATTTGTGTTAATACAAATACGATCCCATTACCTAAAAAAGATAATAAAGATTGTAAACGTGGTGCGATCGCATCCCGCAATTCTAACAGTAATGTCACCGCTAAAGGGATATCGGCAAGCTTTGCTAATTCTTGGTTACGAGGAGAATAAATTGATATTTTGGCAATTCCACGAGGTGCAAATACAAATAGTTCATAGCGACTTTCAAAAATTGCCTGGGGTTCATTCACATAATTATTCAATCTGTATTTCCAAGATAAATTATTTCTAAATCTTTCAATTTCCCTTGTGGAAATTAAATGACGATCATAAAAATTTTGTTTGATGGTTTCCACATCTGCTAAAAAATTTAATAATGGTTGTAATACACCATTGGCAACTTGAATCAGTAAATTCTCTAAAATCATTGATGCTTGAGAATTTGCAGGTTCACTTCCTGCTGCATAAGATGTGTTGTCAATATATAAATCTGTTTGCCAAAGTAGATAAGAAAACAAGTCTTCTACTAAAGGAATTTTATTGAGGATTTCAGTTTCTACACCTGCTGCATTTTTCAATAAAAAAGTGACTATTTCTATATTGACATCTCCGACATTTATCCGGGAAGATTTACCGTAAAATTCGGTAATTGCTGATTCCCATAAATTAGTGAGAATCTGATTTTTTAACTCAGGTATTTGTGGAATTTCAACTTTTGAACTACGTAGATCATCTAATTTTTGAGATACTTTTTGTAAGATGATATAAAGAAGTTCTCTTTTTTTGTCTTCACGCAGAATATCAATTTCTAAAGGTATGTCTGTCAGATTTTGTAAAGAAAACTGGAGTTTATTAGTACAAGATGTAAATATTATAGATTGTAGTGCTTTTGGACTCAGTAAAGGCGGTACAACAGTTTGCATTTGTTGTGATTCTGCTTTACTAATGGCGCTATTTGAGTAAGAAATGGGTAGCGGTAATGGTTGAGATTTTTGTATTTCTTGTCTTTCTTCTGGTGCAGACAATAAGTTATTTACTAACCAACGCGCTGCTAAAAGTTCTCTTCTTTGTCCTGCCAGAATAGCTTTATCTAATAATGGTAATCCAGGAATTTTTAATTGTGCTGTAACTGCGGATATATTATTATTAATATGATTAATTCCTGTTAACCTGATATTATTTCTGAGTCTGGCAAAAGGTAAATTAGATAAAGGGAAGTTTATTTCTGTTGTTCCTAACCAATAGTAACCACCTGATGCTATTTCTTGCATGATGGGTACTAATTCTGAAATAGATATACCTTTAGGACAATAGCCATTTACACCTGTATTTTTTGCTGCTAATAACATTGCTGTTGTAGAAATAGCACTTAACAACAAAATGGGTATATGAGGATATAAAGCTTTAAGTTGTCTGCAAAATTGTAACCCTAGCTGTTGAGATTCGCTAGAACTGCCATTGCCTAATTCTAAAACTATTAAATTGACTTGGTTTTGATCCGGTGCTGCAATTTCCGCTAAAACCTGTAAGGCTGCGGTATCTGTGGGAACATCGGCTACTACTTGTAGGTGGGGAATTGTTTCTAAAGCTACCCTTAGTCCTAGACGAAAGATGGGATCTGGGTCAATTAATAATAATTGTAAATTTAAACTACTTAAAGGGCGATCGCTCATAGTCAGGTCAAATAAAAATAGAATTTTTTCCCAGCCAAAAAACCGCAGTCATCCCTAGCTGAGTCATTTCCATTTTCACCTGTTTTTGTCACTTTAATTTATCAGCAGTGATAATGTAAACCATTAGCCAGTTACTAATAGACATCTCCAGAAAAGAAATTATGGAACCTATTGATGGGGGCAGGTCGAAGCTTATGGGATATCTAGATGTCTGATTTTTCCGTTAAATTATCGCCTAAATGCTTCGCCCCTACAACTTATGACAAATTAATACATTCTATTTTGGAGAGGTCTAATGATCTTTGTGATCTGGTTGTAAGTTACGGTGTCCAAAAAAGTTGATGGTATATCCACTAATCTTGACTCCGGTTTGTGCCTCAACTTGCTGGATCAACTCTTCTGGTATTTCTATATGCACATCTAAAATTTGATTTGTATCTAAGCAGTTAACATGGCTGTGAGCGTCAGTCACATTACCATATAACCGCCCATCACAATGTTCAATACACTCAATAATACCTTGACTTGATAGAGCTTCTAAATTTTGATAAACAGAAGTATGGCCAATCTCTTTACCTTGTTGGTTTAAGCGATCGTAAATCTCTCTAGCGGAAAGATGTTCTTTAGCTTGCCATAGTAACTCTAGTATAAATCTACGCTGGCGACTAACGCGCATACCTAGTATTTGACACCGATCTAGAGCATCTTCTAAAGAACGAATTGCTTTTGTAGAAATAGCTGATTTTTGCATATTTCAGTTTTAACTGTAGGAACTGTAGGAATAGTTTTCAGATTTCATGAAAAATGATTATTTTTATACGCAGGGATATTACATATTTACAATATATTCTTTGCTTATACCTGTGTCTTTGATACGAATATCCTTGATTAATCACTGGTTTGAGCCAGTTTCGTTTTTGGTTGGTTGATGATTAATTACATCCTAACTCTAAAACAAACTCATTACAACTTTAGCTTATTAAGGCTATGAATGTCCAGGTGAGGGGTTGTATTTTGGCAAATTGTATATAAAATTTTAAATTGTCAATAGTACAAGTACCCAATCTAGAAAAAATAACACTATAAAATTCAATGTGATTAATAAGTAAATGTTGATATTTAACAAAGACAAAATAGAGTAGCATTAATACCTAAAAACTGCTACTGTTGATTCTGGATACTACTCCTAAGCAATCAAAAAAGCTGCCAAAAAAAGTCAATGACAATCACAATCAGCCTTAATAACGACGCTATAAACAATCTAGATTTGTCACCTGCATTAAAGGTAATTGAACCATTGCTGCAAGAGGAATCCATGACATCTCAGGAACAGCAATTGCGCTTTGAAATCAACTACCTACGGGAAGCAAATGATCCACGGGAACTGTCAGAAATTCCAGAGGTAAGGTTGTGGTTTGTGCGTTTAGATGCTAAATATCCCTGGTTGCCATTTTTATTAGATTGGAAAGCTGGAGAATTGGCGCGTTATGCTGCTATGCTAGTACCCCATCAGTTTACTAAAAAAGAAGGTATACAGTACAACCCTGAAGCATTAGAGATTTTTTTGATGCACAAAATTTTTATTTTAAGTAATTGGCTAAAACAGCAAAGTATTCCCACACCATTCCGACTTAAATCTTTCGCGCAAATCTTGGGTTATGAATTAGAAGATGGCTTTTTTGAAATGATTGAAAAAAGATAGGAATTTAGGAGTAGGGGCAATCCCCTCGTGGTTGCCCCAAGAGTCAGGAGTTAGAATGTTTGTCATCTGCTATATAAATTTCGGATTTTAGATTTTTCAATCAATCCAAAATCCAAAATCTAAAATCTAAAATCTAAAACTAATAGTCAACCGCCCCAGATTTTTTCTAAAACGGTTGCAGGTGCGATATCAGCGGTTTTGCCAGTGGGAGATTTAATGGCGAGGAATTTATCACTGGTGGGTAATATCTTTCCTGAGTCTGTAGAACCAAGTAGGGCGATAGTATAGGTTTGTACAGCTATAGCTAGTTGTAGGGGCGCACCGCTGAGAGAAAGCATTAAACTTGCTCCACCAATTATGGCAGTTAATTTGCCCACATCATCAATGGCAATTACTTTAATACCAGGACAAGATTCCACCAGGGAAGAAACAAATGTATCATCCTCAGTTTCTTTAATGACCACCACTGGTAAATCTGGCTGTTTGCGTTGACAATCTTGAATAATTTGTTGCCAACTAGCTACAGGATAGCTGGTATCAGCACCATTAATTTGGGATAACTTACCAGAACCACCAGAGAGCAAGATGTAACCTGTGTCATTGATACCCAAGCGTTTTTGTTGTTGTTGCGCCCATTCAATATCTGGTTTCAGTATATTTACTGCTAACGGTGGGCAAGGTGTCTTAATTCCCAGAGGTTGCAACAAATCATGATACATGGAAGGTATATATTGGGATGTATTGGGAGATACAACACTGGTGAGAAAATTTGCACCACTACCTTGGAAGCCAATGCGAGTGGGAATACCAGTCAACCAGAGAAATAAACCGACAAACCAACTTTCTCCAGCAGTGATGGCAACATCATATTCGCGATCGCGGATTGTTCCCACCAAGTTACCCCAATCTGCTAAACTATTACGATCCTTGTAATCAAAGGTCAATACCTCGTGAACTGACTTGCTCACTCGGTAGGCAGCCTTTGACCGGGGTTCCACAACGACATCTATCAAAGCGTCGGGATAGGAACGCTTGAGATCATCCAATGTGGGGAAAAAAAGAACTTGGTCGCCAATTGAACCAGGTACAAAAGCTACTACTCGCATAAATAATATATTTATTGAAGCTTATCGTCCTTATTTTATGTGAAATGGGGAATGGTAATTGGTAATGGGTGATTGGTAATTGGTAATGGGTGATTGGTAATTGGTAATTGGTGACTGGTGACTGGTGACTGGTGATTGGTGACTGGTGACTGGTGACTGGTGACTGGTGACTGGTGACTGGTGACTGATGATTGGGGAGAAATATTTACCTTCTTCCTCCTGAACTCCTGAACTCCTGCCTCCTGACTCCTGAACTCCTGACTCCTGAACTCCTGACTCCTGCCTCCTGCTATTTACAAAATCGAGGAAAATTGTGTATTTATTAATTCCGGCCGCAGGTAGCGGCAAAAGAATGGGTGCTGACCGCAATAAACTGTTATTAAAGGTTCGTTCAAAAACTCTTATTGCTTGGACTTTGTTAGCTGCGGAAGCTGCTAGTGCTATCAGTTGGATCGGAATTATTTCCCAACCTCATGACTGGGAGGACTTTAAGGCAATTTTGGCTGATTTAAAGCTAACTAAACCTGTGGAGTTTATTCCTGGTGGTGCTACCCGCCAAGAGTCGGTTTATAACGGATTACAGGCATTACCAGGAAATGCTGAACAAGTATTAATTCATGATGGGGCGCGATGTTTAGCTACACCGGACTTATTTAATGCTTGTGCAGCAGCTATTCTTCATTGTCCAGGGTTAATTGCGGCTATACCTGTAAAAGATACAATTAAAGTTGTGGGGGAAAGTGGCATAATTCAAAGTACACCCAGCAGAGAGCAACTTTGGGCGGCGCAAACTCCCCAAGGATTTGATGTTAAGTTGTTAAAAGAATGTCATGCTGATGGTGTGCGTCAAGGTTGGGAAGTGACAGATGATGCAGCTTTGTTTGAAAAATGCGGGCTTGAAGTACGGATAGTACCGGGGGAAGAAACGAATTTGAAAGTGACAACTCCTCAAGATTTGGCGATCGCAGAATTTATTCTCAGTAACAGGGAACAGGTAACTGGTGATTGGTGACAGTGAAGAAAGGAAGCGGAGCAGGGGAGGAAAATTAAAAGTCATGCATTCAAAAGTCAAAAAACAGAGAATAGGGAATAGGGAATAGGAAAAGGCAAAAGTTACAATTTTCATTTCTCCTAACTCCTGACTCCTATACGGGCGAAGCATTCGGAAAATAAACTGTGATAAAAATTGATAATTTATCGCCCGAATGCTTCGACCCTACGACTCCTGAACTTCTGAACTTTTAAATATGTCCAAGAAGAATATAGCCATAGCAATCAAAATAGAAGCGATTTTGTATTTAAAGGGTAAACCCTTATCTGTGAGTGAAATTGCCGAGCATGCTGGGTGCGATCGCCATACAGCGGAAGAAGGGATAATTGAACTGATGGATAATTATGCCCGTCGAGATAGTGCGCTAGAAGTTGTGGAAACTGCAAATGGTTATAGTTTGCAACTGCGGTCAGATTTTCATGATTTAGTACAGACTTTGATCCCTGTGGAGTTGGGTGTGGGGGCTTTACGCACTTTAGCAGCGATCGCTCTCAACAGTCCTATCCTCCAAAGTGAGTTAATAGAACTGCGGGGTTCAGGTGTATATCAGCACGTTCCTGAACTGGTAGAATTAGGATTTGTGCGTAAACGACGAGATAATGAATCCAGGTCATATTCATTACAAGTTACCCCGAAGTTTCACCAATATTTCCAAATTGATCAACTTCCTGAAGTTATGCCCAATGTAGAGAAAGAACAACAATTAGAACTAGAGTTAGATGGGACTGGTGATAGGTGACTGGGGACTGGGGACTGGTGATTGGGTAAAAAGAACTAATGACTAATGACTAACGACTAATGACCAATGACCAATGACTGATGACCATTGAATAAATGCGCTAGGCTTGTGATATGGTTTAAAGTAGAATTAGCAACTAAGCTAAGAAGAATTGCCAATGGTGTTTGATCCTGATTTTTTGAATGACAACTCTGAGGAACACACTAATCAGCTTCTGAACGAACACTTGGGGGAAAATCCGAATCAGTTATTGAAATATTTACAGCATCAATCTCCCGACGTTCTAGCCCGTGTAGCCCAGTCTGCCAGCCCAGAAATTAAACAAATCATTTCCCAGAATGTCCAAGGACTGGTAGGAATGCTCCCAGGAGAGAGTTTTAATGTGCAAGTTACTACAGACCGAGATAATTTAGCGGGTTTATTAGCCTCAGCAATGATGACTGGTTATTTTTTGCGCCAGATGGAACAAAGAATGCAATTAGAGCATTTGTCTAATCAATAGTTCCGAGTACAGACGTGATCAACTACGCCTGTACTAATAACTAATTTTGGGGATCAGTTCCTGAGCGTATTTCAAAAGTTTGAGTTTTGCCATTACGGTTAACTTCAATTTTGAAAATGTCTCCGACTTGACTCGAATCAATAATTTTCTGCAATTGGGCTGTAATTTTCACCGGTTTACCGTTGATTTTTTGAATCACGTCCCCAGGGAGCAGTCCTCCCTCCTCTGCCGGTGAATTTTTGAGAACTTTCTTAATCACAATCCCAACATCTGGCTGAATGTTGAGTGTATTGTCTTGATTCAATTGCTGTTTTTTGGTCGGTGAAAGGTCTACCATTTCAATGCCCAAAAAAGGGTGATCTGCTTTTCCTTTGGTAAATAGTTCATGAGCTATGCGGGCGGCGGTTTCAATGGGAATAGCAAAACCCAGTCCTTGAGCATCGGCGCGAATGGCAGTATTAACGCCGATGACTTCACCTTGGGCATTTAAAAGCGGTCCACCGGAATTACCAGGGTTAATTGCCGCATCGGTTTGGATAAAGCTAACCCGTTTATTGGGAACTCCTACTTGGGCGCTGGTGCGGTCGGTGGCGCTGATGATGCCAATTGTGACAGTATTATCTAAACCTAAAGGATTGCCAATTGCGATCGCCCACTGACCAGGAATTAAATTTTGTGAATTACCTAATTTCACGGTAGGCAATTTATCCGCAGGAATTTTGACTACTGCTACATCGGTGACAGTATCAACTCCCACTACCTTACCTTCAAAAGTTCTACCATCTTTGAGGGTGACTAATACTGTATCTGTTTGGGCGACTACGTGAGCATTTGTTAATAATTGACCATTTTCGCTAAGTATAAACCCTGAGCCAGTACCGCGCTCAATTCGTTCTTGGGGAATTGGTTCTTCATCTTCGCCAAAAAAACGCCGCCACATTGGATTTTTCAAAGCGTCAAAAATTGGATTTACTACTTTACGAGTAGCATTAATTCGCACAACCGCAGGACCAACTCTCTGTACAGCAGTAGCAATAAAATTTACATTATCGCCACCAGCAGAATTAGGCAAGCCCTGAGAAGGATAGGTAATCACAGATTCTGAAGGTAAAGCCGCTGTAACATTTTTCAACTCTTGAAACGAACCATTGCTGGGAAAAAATCGACTACCAAGTATACCCAGACTACTGCCCATAGCCACTAAAGACAGATAAACGGCTAATTGCTTCACAGATAACTTCATATTAATTAATTAATTAAGAATAATTGCGATCATAGTCAGACAGTTACTAAGTAAATGATCAGTGAAAAGATTAGTTAACAGAAATTGAATAATTAATACATTATTTGGGATCATCTTCAGTTTTCGGACTTTGGATTTTGGATTGACTCTGGGGTTAAGTTTGAGGACTTATACCATGAAAGAATTATCAGTCAAACAAAAAAAATGATCCCATCTTGAAAATTCCCCAACTAAAATCTAGAATTAGCTATTTCTTTCTTAGTTGACATGACTTTTCGCTATCGTCCAATGTTTCTCTGTAGCTTAATTAGCACCTTGGGGCTAATTTCCACAATGCTACAACTGCAAAGCGCGAATGCAGTACCAAGTTGTCCAACTCCAGCCTTATCGAGAATTCAAAAACATCAAGTTACTGGTGGTGAGACTTTAGATAGCATAGCCGAGCGATATAAACTCATGCCAGAAACAATTATTAACATGAATCCCTTTGTTAATAACGGTACTGTGACACCTGGTAATCAATTGCAAATTCCCCCCTTTGATGGAATTGTGGTACAAGTTCCCAGTGGTCAAAATTGGAGACAAGTGGCAGCAAATTACAAAGTTCGTCCAGATACATTGTTTGAAATTAATGGTTGTCAACAAAACCCCAGAGTTGTTTTTGTTCCTGTTTTACCAGGAATAAGAGAAAGACAAAATCGGATAATTGCTAGTTCTCCTGTAGCAAATACACCAACTTTACCATCGGCAAGTATAACCGGATATCCTTTAGCTAATTCTACAACTGTAGCTTTACCTTATGGGTGGCAAATTCATCCGATTACAGGTAAAGTTTTTTTTCATAGTGGTGTAGATTTAGTAGCAGAAGTAGGTACACCTGTGCAAGCGATCGCTCCTGGCGTGGTAGTATTTGCTAAAGATCAAGCCAGCTATGGAAAGTTAGTAATTATTAATCATGCAGGTGGATTACAAACTCGTTACGCTCAATTAGAAACCATACAAGTTAAGCTAGGACAAAATGTAAAACAGGGTGACATATTAGGAACAGTTGGTGCTACAGGTCAACCAACTTCTAGAGAACCACATTTACATTTTGAAATTCGTGCTAATGAACCCCTTGGTTGGACAGCAAAAGATCCTAAAGAATATTTAACTAGGTGACTGGGGACTGGGGACTGGGGACTGGGGACTGGTGACTGGTGACTGGTGACTGGTGACTGGTGACTGGGTAATCAATTTTATGTTTCCCAATCAACTATTAACTATCAACTGTCAACTATCAACTATCAACTATCAACTATCACCAATTACCCATTCTGTTGATTTAATAATGTGCATTCCTGCTGCTGCAAATCTGTCAAATGCTATGTTAGCTTGTTCTGTGTAGTCAACAACATCGGAAACAACAACAGGAGATGTGCAATCTTCTAACAGATAGATTTTATTTGTCAGGGTGCTATCTACCTGTTGAATTTCTGTTAATAAATCATCAATTGTCCACGCAACACAATGACTCTTAGCTTGTCCACCAATAATTACTGCATCATATTCTAAAAGTTGTTTAATCAAGTTTGTGTTTTTTTTGGCAATTGGTTTTTCATCAAATCCTGTTAAAACTTCTGGACATAAAATAGAATAATTTTCTGTTAAAGCATTTTCCCCTTTTAATTCAAATTGGGATTGACTTTGACGAGCAATACTATGATAAAATATTGCTTCTTCCACTGCGGAAACTAAAGCATGACCAATTCCTCCTAACATGGAATGATAAGGCCAAATTGTCAGGGGATATTTACCATCTTGACTGAGTTGTTTAACATAGTGAAAAGCTTGTTTTTTCAGAAGTTCATAATCTCCATTAGTCACACTATGAGCAACTGCTGGGTTAACTTGCCAAATCCCTTTTTCAATATCTGCAAAAGTGATATTAGTTTCTGCTGGTGTGGGGTGTTTTCCATCGGCATTGATCCAAAAAATCGGATGGAAAATTTGCATTGCTGTGTGAGTATCTAAGGTGGGAATAATTTTCGTAATTCTTCCCAAGTTACGATAAATAAATTCACACAATCTTTTGTTATCATCAACAGCAGCAGTTCCGCTTTGTCCACCTACATATAATTCAAATTCTGGAATACAAAAGGTGTTTTGGACATCTATTAATAATAGACAAATGCGGTTTTTATCATCTGCTGCTGGGGGAATATTATATTGTTTTGTCCATGCTGCCGCTGCTGCTGCCAATTGTTGATAAGGTACGCGGTATATTTCTCCGACTTTGTTGGGGTGGAAGTGGGGAGGAATCGGAAATTGGTTTGGTTGTGTCATGGGTTTATTTAATCTTTTTCTCTTTACAGCTATTTTCAGGTAAATGAACCACACTTTGATCAAGATTTCGCGTAAAGGTGTAATCTCCGTCAGGAGATCCCGCAGGGTAGGCGCAAAGTTAGAATTAATCTCGCTTTTTCAAAGTTCGTATATTTTGAGCATTGATAAATCCCTACACTATATAAAAGTAGACTGCAAAAAAGCTGATTTTAACCTTTTTTGTTAATTAAGTGATAAGTTTAAATTATATTAATGTTATCAATTGTTTAAATATTCCTAACTTTAAAAATTTCCTCTTTATATTTTCTTAATATTTAATTGACAATTATTTTTATTTATCCACGAGCTTGCAATACTTTCGGCGATTTGCTATAATTCTTTGAAATTTCATGATCTAGGCGTAGTATATTTTTTAATAAAAACAAAGTTTAGAAATAGCCAAAACTCTTGATTTTACGTTATTTGAGAAATAGTCAAAATCTACATAGAGAAAAAAGCGGTGATTTCGTAAACTTTTTTGCGGGTGAAATGAGAGGTTGATCCATGTCTTGTAAGAGTGTGGGTTGACAAAATAGCAGTTTTATGTATTAGGGGTGAGTGAGAGTCAAGATCAACAGTGGGAAGCGATCGATACCCAGATCCCCGATTTCTTGAAGAAGTCGGGGATCTATTCGCTCTTTTTATTAATAATTCAAAAATCATAATTCATAGATTATAAATGGCTAATTTTTTGGATCTGTAATTTATTGATAAAAACAGATATCTTGGTTTGAGGGTTGAAACCAAATTAAGGTAATTAGAAAATTGAAACAGGTAAGGAAGTAGAGAAATAAATGTAAGATAATTCAAGATAATTCAAGATAATTCAAGATAATTCAATATTTCTCTATTTCTCTACCTCTGTTTTTTTCTACTATTACTCTTGTGATGTTGGTAATTTAGAATTGACTAAATTGGTAAATTCTTCTAAAGAAGTAATTGTCATTGTTGATATCAGCAATTCTTCTAAAGCAGTTAGATCATCAATATTCTGAATATTTTTGCTCAGTATTTCGGGAACATCACCAAACTTAACTTGCAGAAGTTTAAGTATATTTTGTTGGTTAGTTCTTGCAATAAATAATTCTTCAGTAGGGGTTAAAAAAGGCATTTCTCTCTCCTTTTCATACTCGGTTATTTTGGTGAGCAATTTTTGTTATAATTCCTTAGTTAATGACATCATTTTGTCAATAAATCTAAAAAGGTTTTCAATGTCATATCTGCTGAAACCTCGCTCATATAAACTTCTAATTAATGTCCATTTCCACTGCTCCCTATCTGCGAGTTTGTTGGTAGTAGTTTTGGTTTTTAAATGTGCCATTACTAATATAGCAAAGAGATTGCTGCTTTGCTCTAGTTCTTCCCATTTGTAATCTATGAGTTTGACTGTATCAAATTTACACACAACCTCACTATTACCTAAACCGTATTGATAACAATTAGGTCGCCATGTTTTGCTTTCATCTCCTAATATGGCTAAACTAACTACTGGTTTATGGTATAAGTCAAAGGAGCGGTATTTATAGATATACATCCTTTGGGAAAATTCTTCATCGTATTGACTTTGTACTTCGATGTGAATTAATATCCAAATTTCTGTGTTATCTAGTAACCACACTTGATATAATTTATCAGC
>NZ_JACJPT010000100.1:0-19393 GCF_014696195.1 Sphaerospermopsis sp. FACHB-1094
TTTATAATCATGATCAAATCAATATTTTGATATAGCTTGCTCAAATTTTAATATATTTTGGGCTATTTTTATCACAGATTTCTTAACATTCAACACTTCTGGTTATGTGTATTACCTGGAGATAAAATTTAAGGACAAATAATTTGGCAGCACAGCAATTTGGCAAGACAGACAACAATTTGTCAACGCAGACAAATTATTTGGCAAACGACAACAGAATAAATGGAGAATAGGAGACTCGAACCCCTGACCTCTGCGGTGCGATCGCAGCACTCTACCAACTGAGCTAATTCCCCTTGATCACATCCTATTTTAACACTCGGTCTTTATATTGTTCACATCTTGCTGCAAAAAAATTTCCTGTACCCGTTCTAATTCCAACTCTGTCAAATAGTCAACTGTCCAGTTAGCTTGACGCTGCAACATATGAAATGGGTAAGTATTGGCAACTCCTACAACTTGCATCTGAGCGCGTTTTGCTGCTTGAATACCCGCAGGAGTGTCTTCAATAGCTAAACACTCCTGACTTTGCAAATTTAAATCTGGATATACTTGATTTAATTTTTCTACAGCCAGCAAATAACCTTCTGGTTGGGGTTTACTGGTGGTGATGTCATCACCTGCGACGATAACCGTAAAATATTCAATCAGTTTAGCACGTTCCAGCACCAGTTGGATTTCTTGACGCAAAGCACCGCTAACTAAACCGAGTTTCAGGTTTTGCGATCGCACCTGAAAAATTAAATCTTCTATTCCCGAATACAAAGGCAATTTTTCCAGTTTTTCCAGTTCTTGTACATAAGCTTGGGCTTTACGTTGCAGCAATTCCATTAAATACTCTTCTGTAACCACTCTACCACGATTTTTGAGCAAATCTTGAAAACAAGCGCGATCGCTCCTTCCCAAACAACCTTGACGCTCATGCAGCTTTTGCGGTTGCAAATTTTCCTGCACTAGAATTTCATCTATTAATTTTAAATGAATTGGCTCATCTTTGATAATGACACCATTGAAATCGAATAAAACTACCTTTAAACTCATGCAAATACGCCAATGCCATAATAATTAAGATCCTCAACAATAATTATGATGTATTTTGGCGTGCATGACCAGCCCAGATACCGGGTAAAATTCCCAAATTTGATGGACTTTGTGCGTGAAAGGATAATCTATTCTCCCCACTTTTGTAGGGTTTAGCAATGCTAAACCCTTACGACTCCTTACCTTTATTCTTGATCTGGCCTAACACTTAAATATCTATCTTTGCGAATAGTATTGATCACAGTTTGAATGTAACTTTCTGCTGCTCCCAAAGTTTTTAATAAATGATTTCCTAACTCTAAAGCTGCTTCAAATTCAGGTTGTACAACTTCCTTCGCACCCATTTGGGTTAAAATATCAATTTCCTTGTTATTATGTGAACGAGCAATGACATCTAAATGGGGTGCAATAGTCAAAGCATTTTTTAAAAGTAAACGGGTACTAGCAGCGTCAGGAAGGGCGATCGCTAAAGCTTTAGCAGTGGCTAAATGTGCTTTTTCTAATACTAATTCTGAATCTGCATCACCAAAAATATAAGGTATTTGACGCATTCTTAATCTTTGTACAGATGCTTCGCTATTTTCAATAACTAAAACTGGATATCCTTCAGTTTGTAAGATATTAACAACTACTTGCCCTACTCTACCATAACCTGCTACCACTACATGATCAGTCATTATTTCTGGCATAGATATAGTTTTGGGTGCAGAAAATCTTTGTAAGAAATTCGCTAGTACGGGATTTTGATTTAAATTATCAGCAATAAAAGGAGCAACTTTAAGTGAGAATGGTGTAAGAATGAGTGTAATTGCTGTTGTTCCTAATAATAAAGAATAGGTTTGTTGAGATATCAATTCTAACTGCAAACCTACCAAAGCTAATACAAAAGAAAATTCACCTATTTGGTTAATTCCCAAACTGACTATAATTGCATTTTTGAGAGAATAACCAAATTTTAAAACAATTCCGAAAATAATTACGGCTTTACCCAACATGACTAAAGCCACAAGTTCTAAAATTATGGCAAAATTGCTGATGAGAATAGCCGGATCAATCAACATTCCAATAGAAGCAAAAAACAGACTAGCAAAGGTATCTCGCAAAGGTAAAATTTTGGCTAATGCCTGATCAGCATAATCAATTTCTGATATCATTAAACCAGCAACAAACGCCCCCATTGCAATAGAAAGACCCAAATTTGCAGTTATTACAGCAACTCCTAAACATAAAGCAATTACAACTAATAAAAATAACTCATTGCTTTCTGTAGCGGCAATATTGCTTAACACACGAGGCACTACCCAGCGACTAAATATAATTGCAACTCCAACAAATATTGTAATTTTAACTAAAGCCAAACTGAGAGCTACTGCAATATTTTCTGGTTGTTGTAAAGCTGGAATTATTGCCAACATCACACCCAAAGCTAAATCTTGAGCGATTAAAATTGCCAGCATAATTTGCCCATGTACTGTATTAACTTCACCCTTTTCTGTGAGGGTTTTTAATACTATTGCTGTGGAAGAAAGAGATAAAACCGCACCTAAAAAGATGCCTTTTGTAATGCTAGAAGCCCAACCTGTTAAGAGGGTGACTATTGTTACTAGAGCAATTGTTAAACCGATTTGTAATAAACTACCTTTAATAGCAATTTCTTTCACTCGTCTGAGTTCTGCTAAAGAAAATTCTACACCCAGCGCAAACAGCAGAAAGGCAACTCCAATTTCTGCTAAAGATTTAATTTCATTCACATTACTTAATAACTTAAACCCAAAAGGTCCAATAGCAAAACCACTAACTAAATAACCCAGTATCACAGGTTGACGCAACCGATGGGCAAAAAATCCTCCTAAAGCAGTAGCGACTAACACTGTTGTGATATCCAAAATTAAACTATGTTCTGTTGGCATCTTTTTTTTGAATTTATTTATATTGTTATCAACTGATGTCACTTACTTTCAGAGTAGCTTGAATTGATAACAGTAAACAGGTAAACAGATCCCCAACTTCTTCAAGAAGTCGGGGATCTATATCCAGGAATATAAAAAAACTTGGAATATAAAAAAACTTGGAATATAAAAAACTCCAAGTCTGAAATTAAGATTTATTGGTTTTTGGTTTTGAGATTTTTTCCTTACAGTGTCAAAGATTGGGGGTTGGTTTCAATCAATTTTGCTAAATCTTGCAAGAATGCAGCCGCATGAGCGCCGTAAATAATACGATGGTCACAGGTGATGTTAACCTTCATTTGTTGACGCACACCAAATAAACCATCTGCGGTAGCGACAACTTGGGGACGAGCAGCAGCGATCGCTAAAATTGAACCTTGTCCTGGTGGTAAAATCGCATCAAAGGTATCGACACCAAACATTCCCAAATTAGACAGAGTAAATGTACCGCTATTATATTCCTCTGGTTGTAGTTGTTTCGCTCTCGCTCTTTCTACCAAAGATTTCCAGTTGCGTGACAGAGAATAAATATCTACCTGATCGGCGTTTTGTAACACTGGTGTAATCAAACCACCATCATCCATTGCCACAGCGACAGAAACATTGATATTGGAATGATAAACAATACCTTGATCTGAATAACTGGCGTTAAGTAAAGGATGTTTTTGTAATGTCACCGCTACAGCTTTCGCTAATAGCGCCGTCATGGTGACACCTTTAGATTTAATTTGTTTGTAAAGTTTATCTAATCCATCCGTGGTAATGGTGTAACCAACATGGAATATAGGTACAGACAGGCTGGCCATCATATTGCGTACCACCGCATTTTGCAGAGTAGTTAATGGTACGACTTGACCAGGAACGGCAGCAACAACTGGGGCGGGTGCAGGTGTTGGTTTTGCGGGAGCAGCGGCAGCAGGGGCGGGTGCAATAGGAGTAATAACCGGGGTAGTAGGTGGCTGAACTTTACCAACAGCAGCTTCTATATCTTCGGCGACAATGCGACCGTAAGGACCACTACCTTTAAGGTTATTTAAATCAACTCTTAATTCTTTCGCCAACTTGCGAGCGCGGGGCGAAGCTACTAACCGTCCTTCCCGATGGTTTGAGCCATTTTGAGAAGCTGTTGCAGGTGCGGCTACAGTTGCAGCAGCGGCCACAGGTACGGGCGCGGGTGCGGATGCGGGTACTGGTTCAGCTACAGCACTACCACCACCAGCCATAGCCTTAGCGGCTTCTATTTCTGCTTCTGTTTCGGCAACGTAAGCGATCGCCGCACCAACAGGGGCAGTTTCACCAGCTTGGACAATGATATGGGCAAGAAATCCTTCATAGAAAGTTTCCACATCCATATCAGCCTTATCTGACTCGACAACCACCACTGTTTCGCCTTTTTCCACTTTATCCCCCGGCGACTTCACCCAAGAGACTATCTTTCCCTCAGTCATGGTGGAACTCAGCGCCGGCATAAATACTTCATGAATGCTCATAATGGTGGTTTCAGAATCAATAATTTTATGGACTTTAACAAATGTCGCCAGATCGAATTGTATCTTGCTACGAGGATTTTAGAGCAAATGATTGGGGACTGGGGACTGGGGACTGGTGACTGGGGACTGGTGACTGGTGACTGGGGACTAGGGACTGGGGACTGGTGACTGGGGACTGGGTAAAAATATTTCCCTCCTGCCTCCTGCCTTCTGCCTTCTGCCTCCTGCCTCCTGCCTCCTATTTAGCATACTTAGGAGAGCGTGCTAATTCTTCTGCAACTCGTTTAAATCTCTTGAGTTGTGCTTCCATATCGGCTTTTGTCCAAGATGCAGCAAAAGTATTAAAACCCCAACTAACAACAGGGTTAGGAATTTTAAACTCAAAGCGGTTAATTAAAAGTGTACCTTTAGGAAATGGTTGACATTCCCAGCGATCGCACCCTTGAAAAAACCCTTTAAACCCCCAAACTATCAAACCCGGTTGTCTTTCAATCACCACAGTATTTAAAGTAGGTTTAATCACCGGAATTTGAATCATAAACCGACTACGACTACCTAGTTCTGTACTCCACACTTCTCCCACAGGTTCGCAACGGAGAACAGGGTTAAGCCAACGGTGCATTAAAGTTAAATCAGTTAAACATTGTTCTACCAACGTAGCAGGAGCATTAATTTTAATTGATTGTTCTAAAACCTGGGACATTTTTTATTAATAAGGCTATTGCTATGTTTATCATAAGCTACTATAGCAATTCTATCTTATTTGTGAAATATCTCAGGCTCAAATACTCGGCTTTGTTAAAATTAATTTACAGTTTCTTAACTCACAGCTTCTAATTGCAAACTTGCAGTTTCTTTATTCTCCAATTCTTGCTGCTGTAATAATGCTAATTCTGCTGCTAGTTCAGCTTTTACTTCATAACGGAACTTAAAGAAATGTTCACCCACACCTAAAACAATTAAATAATCATATAATAAATTTGGTTTACGCCATGCCATGACTATTAATTGCCACCAAAAATGAAATCTTGTAGAACGTAATATTCCCTGTCTCCAACAAATAGCCTTTAAAAAATCCCACTCTGCTTTTGTTAAAGTACGTTGATATTTAGCCCGCCAACCTTCCATCATCATAAAATGGCGGAAAGTCCGTTTTAGATATGGTAATGGTTCATAAAGATTCCAAAAAGTATCAATAAACTCGGTAACAATTTCCGACATCGGACGGGTAGGAACAAAATTCATCAAAGCTTTCTGAGAAGTAAAATATTTACCTAAACCATCCATTAAACGTCCTTCTTTTTGCAGACGAGTCCACATTGCTGTATTTGGTAATGCTTGCAATAAACTGAGATGGGCTTGGGGAATACTCGTTTCTTCCACAAACTCTTGAATCCGTTTACCAGCACCCGTTTTTTCACCATCAAATCCTAAAATAAAACCAGACATAATTTGTAAGCCAGCCTTGGTAATTTTGTGACAGGATTCAACTAATGAAGTCCGAGTATTTTGCTCTTTATTTACTCCCGCTAAACTTTCTACATCAGGGGTTTCTATCCCCATAAATACCTGGACAAAACCAGCTTTAACCATCAATTCTAATAACTCATCATCTTCGGCTAAATTCAAAGAAGCTTCTGTTAATAAAGCAAAGGGATAATTACGTTCTTCCATCCAGGGAATTAATGCCCTTAAAAATACTTTGGCATTACGTTTATTACCGATAAAATTATCATCAACAATAAACACATAACGCCACCAACCCATCTGATATAATACTTCTAATTCAGCCAAAATTTGTTCTGGTGTTTTCGTGCGGGGTTTACGTCCAAAAAGGGTGATAATATCACAAAATTCACATTGAAAGGGACAACCGCGAGAAAACTGTACCGTCATTGCTATATAAGCATCTAAATCTAATAAATCAAATCTTGGTATAGGAGTTTGGGTAACATCTGGTTTTTCTGTAGCGCGGAAAATACCCTTTTCTTCTCCCTTTTCTAAAGCTGTTAAAAACATGGGAATAGTAATTTCCCCTTCATCCAATATTAAATAATCTGCTCCTGCTTCTAGGGCAAATTCTGGTACAGATGTGGCAAATGGTCCACCGACTGCAACTTTTTTACCTAATGTTTTAGCTTTTTTAATTAATTCACCAAAATCTTGTTTTTGAATAATCATTGCTGAGATAATGACAATATCGCACCATTGCCAATCTGCATCAGTTTCTAAACGAACATTGCGATCTACTAATCTCATTTCCCAGTCATTTGGTAGCATTGCTGCTACAGTGATTAAACCCAAGGGGGGATTTGTAGCACGTAAATTAGCCAAATCAAGAGTTTCCTGATAAGACCAAAAAGAATTAGGCATGATCGGCCATATTAATAAAGCTTTCATCAAGCATATCCCCCAGATTTGCTTTATGTCTAAATACCCATTTAGTCTTGAACTATAAAAGCTGGATCAGTTAGCTTTTATCCCTCTGGAGGTACAGATTTATGAAGTTTAATTCTTAATAAAAGAAATGGATGCGTTATGGAGGAAATACAGTTCAGTAAAAAATGATCTGCTTCTAGATCATGAAGACAAATATGTGGTAAATTTACCTAAAAATAGCTATAATATCTTGTTGTAACCTGAATGCGTGTGATTAGCAAAAGAATACTTAGAGAATTTTGGGAAAAACATTCCCAATCAGAATTAGGACTGTTACTATGGTATCAGCGTATATCGGATTCTCAATTGTTAACTTTTAATGATATTAGAGAAATTTTCCCATCAGCGGACTTAGTTGGTAACTTTACTGTTTTTAATATCAAAGGTAATCATTATCGACTTATAACCTATATAGATTACAAGTCTTAAATATTATTTATACGCGCTGTACTCACTCACGATGAATATGATAAGGAGAATTGGAAAAATGACGATTGGTTTAAAAACTCCTAGTAACTACTATATAAAGTTAATTACTACATTTCCCCCACGTCCCATTACCAATGAAGAAGAATTAATTGCTACCCAAAATCAGATAAATTCTATTTTGGATCAAGGAAATATTACACAAGATGATAAAGACTATCTCAAGGTTCTAGGTACTCTTGTTTATGATTATGAACAGCAACATGAAAAAATGCCTACTCTCAAAGGTGTTGCATTACTTCAAGCATTGTTAGAAGAATCAGAACTACAACCAAAGGATTTAGTTTCTATTTTAGAAAGTGAGTCAATAGTTTTAGATGTTCTCAATGGTAAACGGCAATTAACAGAAAAGGAAATTCAAGATTTAGCGGTGGTTTTTAAAATAAATCCTAGTTATTTAGTTGAATAATACTGATACTTAGATCCCCGACTTCTCAGATCAATTTACAATTTATTGACACAATAAACAAAAGAAGTCGGGGATCTGATCACTCCCTAATGACTAATCACTACTAAAATAAATCATGTAACCGCCACCTAACAAAGCGGGGAAGAAGAGATAACTAAGAAATAATTATGGGTAAGCAGCGCGTTTTGTCGGGAGTTCAACCAACTGGTAACTTACACTTGGGTAATTACTTGGGTGCTATTCGTAACTGGGTAGAAATTCAAGACCAGTATGAAAATTTCTTTTGTGTGGTAGATTTACACGCCATCACAGTACCACATAACCCCGCCACCTTAGCGGCTGATACCTACACCATCGCTGCTTTATATTTAGCTTGTGGCATTGATTTACAACATTCTAACATTTTTGTCCAATCTCACGTTTCTGCCCACAGTGAGCTTTGTTGGTTGTTAAACTGCATCACTCCCTTAAATTGGTTGCAAGATATGATTCAATTTAAGGAAAAAGCCTTGAAACAAGGGGAAAATGTCGGTGCGGGTTTGTTGACTTATCCGGTTTTAATGGCTGCGGATATCTTACTTTATCAAGCGGATAAAGTTCCAGTGGGTGAGGATCAAAAGCAACATTTAGAACTAGCGCGGGATATTGTTAACAGGTTTAATCATCAATTTGCTAAAGATAAACCTGTATTAAAATTACCCGATCCTTTAATTAGAAAAGAAGGCGCAAGGGTAATGAGTTTAACCGATGGGACAAAGAAAATGTCAAAATCTGATCCATCGGAGTTAAGTAGAATCAATGTTTTAGATCCACCAGATCAAATTACAAATAAAATCAAACGTTGTAAAACTGATCCAGTACGCGGTTTAACCTTTGATGATCCAGAAAGACCGGAATGTAATAACCTGTTGACTTTGTATATGCTGCTGTCTGGGAAGACTAAGGAAGCGGTAGCGTCAGAATGTGCGGATATGGGTTGGGGACAATTTAAACCTTTATTGACAGAAACAGCGATAAATGCTTTAAAACCAATTCAAGATAAATATAAGGAGGTAATGGCAGAAAAAGGTTATTTAGAATCAGTGTTAAGAGATGGTAGAGAAAAAGCGGAAGCTATAGCCAATAAAACTTTAGCAGATGTGAAAGCTGCGTTAGGTTATACAGCGCGGTTGTAATTTTGAGAAGATATAAGATCCCCGATTTCTCCAAGAAGTCGGGGATCTGTTTAAGCTAGAAAGGTAATTTGTTTTACTCTTGAAGAAAACCTGAAAACTCAAAATTAAATTTGCATTATGCAGGATAGTCATAGCACCAGTACATTAAACAAGTTCCGCAAAGCAGTACAAGCAGGAGAATTTTTAGTGACTGCGGAAGTTGCACCACCCAAAGGGGGAAACATCACCCATACCATTGAAATGGCGGCGACTCTTAAGGGGAGAGTTCATGCTGTCAATATTACCGATGGTAGCCGCGCTGTGTTAGGAATGTCACCTTTAGCAGCTTCAGCAATTTTATTGCAACATGGAATTGAGCCAATTTGTCAATTTGCTTGCCGCGATCGCAATAGAATCGGATTACAAGCAGATTTAATGGGCGCTCATGCTTTGGGTATTCGTAACATTTTAGCCTTAACCGGCGACCCTGTAAAAGCAGGTGATCATCCCGATGCCAAAGCTGTTTTTGATTTAGAATCTATCAGATTATTGCAGTTAATTAGAAACATGAATCAGGGGGTTGATTTTAATCATAAAACCCTAAATGATGGCGCATTAGATTTGTTTGCAGGTGCAGCAGTTGATCCACAGTCTAAAAGTTGGTCAGGTTTACAAAGTCGGTTTGAAAAGAAAATAGAAGCGGGAGCGCAATTTTTTCAAAGTCAATTAATTACTGATTTTGAAAAATTAGAAAAATTCATGGATCAAATTGCATCTCGTTACAATAAACCTATTTTGGCGGGAATATTTCTTTTGAAGTCGGCGAAAAATGCCCAGTTTATTAATAGGATGGTCCCTGGTGTGAATATTCCTGATCATATTATTGAGAGATTGGAAAAAGCCAAACATCCGTTACAGGAAGGGATGAAAATTGCAGCCGAACAAGTGCAGATGGCACGGGGTTTGTGTCAGGGAGTGCATATTATGGCGGTGAAAAAAGAAGAGGCGATCGCGCCAATTTTGGATTTAGCGGGGGTGGAGAAAGTTAGTTAGAATAAATAGCGATTGCATTTATTAAATTAGGTGCGATCGCTGATCAAATTTCATAAGCCTCCAATTTCAATCACTGCTCCCAGAGTAATTGTATTCAACACCTTACGAGTCTCTGGTATCAGAGGAAGTAAATCAGCGAGCTTGTTACTCAGTGCTATGAGAACGAGGACTGCCACACCAGCTTGCTGTAAATTTTGTTGATAACGCAAATTTTGATCAGTAGTAAGCAAAATTGTGAATCCTTCCTGACTCATCAACCGCAACAATTCACCGTTCTTTTTTCCTGACCATCCCATCTCAACAACTGTCTGTATTTTGTAATCAGAAAATTCACGCTTTAGAGGTCTTGGTACACATTCATCAAGCAGGATTCGCATAAGCTGTCAGCATTTCCTTTGCTAATTCAAGGGCTGCGATCGCCTGTTCCCGACTAACACTAGGGAAATGATCTAGAAATACCTCTAATGAATCACCAGCTTCAAGATAATCAAGTAGGGTTCTCATTGGCACACGAGTTCCCACAAAAACAGGGATTCCTCCTAAAATGTCGGGATCACTATGAACCACAGACAGTAATGATCGCTGGAAAGAATTTATCATATTTAAAATCAGAAATATCAGGGTGTAATTGAATTTTAACGCAATCGCATTTATCAGGTTAAGTGCGATCGTTGCCCCCGAAGAAGGCGATCGCGCCGATTTTGGATTTAGCAGGGGTGGGGAAGCTTAGTTAATTGAAAAAGTGATCATATTTAAAGTGATCATATTTATTGAGTTAGATGCGATCACTATCCAAGTTACCTTAGAAGTTAACCTTTTACCTGAAGCTCTAAACGCTTCATTTTGCCCAAAAATGCTCAACCAAAATCAAACCCCCCTCATTGATGCTCTCAAAACTTCCATCTCTCGTCCCCATGCACCATTTTACACCCCTGGACACAAACGCGGTGCAGGAATTTCCCCAATTTTAACCGATTTAATCGGTAAAGATGTCTTTCGCGCTGATTTAACGGAACTGGCAGAATTAGATAATTTATTCACTCCTGAAAGCGCAATTTTAGCCGCACAAGAATTAGCCGCAGAGGCTTTTGGTGCGGAAAAAACTTGGTTTTTAGTTAATGGTTCTACCAGCGGAATTGAAGCCGCAATTATCGCTACTTGCAGGATGAATGATAAGATAATTATGCCCAGAAATGTGCATTCTTCTGTAATTGCTGGTTCAATTCTTTCTGGTGCAATTCCTATTTTTATCAATCCTGAATATGATGAAAATTTAGATATTACACACAGCATTACACCAGAAAATTTAACAGCAACTTTAGCCAAACATCCTGATGCTAAAGCTGTGCTAATGGTTTACCCAACTTATTACGGTGTGTGTGGAGATTTAAAAAGTATTGCCCAAATTACCCATCAATATAATATTCCTTTAATTGTTGATGAAGCACATGGCGCACATTTTCATTTTCATCCCCATTTACCTATCTCAGCTTTAACCGCAGGTGCAGATTTAACAATACAATCTATTCATAAAACATTAGGTGCAATGACTCAAGCATCAATGTTACATTGTCAAGGAAATAGAATTAATATTAATAGATTAAATAAAGCATTACAATTAGTTCAATCTACAAGTCCGAGTTTTATTCTTTTAGCTTCTCTTGATGCTGCACGTCACCAAATGGCAGTTAATGGGGAAATTTTGATGTCTCAAACTTTGCAGTTAGCGGAAATTGCAAGAATTGAAATTAGTCAAATTCCCAGTTTATCAGTTTTAGAGATCCCCCAAATTAATAAAAATGGCTTTTTTGATTTGGATAAAACCCGTTTGACTGTGAATATTGCCAACTTAGGTTTAACGGGTTTTGATGCTGAAGATATGCTCAATGAAATGGGTGTAACATCTGAATTTTCATCCTTACGAAATCTCACTTTTATTATTAGCTTAGGTAACAATAAATCAGATATTGACGAATTAATACAAGGGTTTAAAAAAGTAACTGAGATACCACAATTGACAAGTCAGTACAAAATATGTAAATATAGAAACGATGCTATAATAGATCATATTATGTGCATTTCGCCCCGTGAAGCTTTTTTTGCTGATAGTGAAACCCTACCTTTAGAGAAAACAGTAAATAGAATTTGTGCAGAAAATATATGTCCCTATCCCCCAGGAATACCTGTATTAATGCCTGGGGAACTAATCACAAAACCAGCTATAGAATATCTCCAAAAAATTCAGTCTTTAGGGGGATTTATTAGCGGTTGTGTTGATTCAACTTTGCAAACTTTAAAAGTAGTGAAAGTAGAGATGTTTTAACGAAGGCAGGAGGCAGAAGGCAGGAGGCAAAAGTTAATATTCTCCCCTGCTTCCCCTGCTTCCCCTGCTTTCTTCACTGTCACCTGTCACCTGTCACCTATTAAACTCCTTTTTTCACTAAGTCTTTATAGATTGGAATTTTGGATTTAAATAAACTACTGACAGCAGTTTCTAAATCTTCTTGTTTGAGTAAAGAATCTCCCATCAAAACTGCATTCACACCTGCATCTGACATTAGGGATAAATCAGCAGGTGTTTCAATTCCCGATTCACTGACAACCAAAATACCTAAGTTTTGTAAATGTGTTCTCCTAGCTGCCATTAATTGCTGAGTAGTGCCAAGATTAACACTAAAATCTTCTAAACTGCGGTTGTTAATGCTGATAATGCGGACATCTTCTAACTTGATCACCCGATCTAATTCACTCAAATTGTGAACTTCAACTACAGCATTCATTCCCAAATAGTGAATCACCCGCAAAAAGTTATTAATCTGCTGATCAGTAAGAATAGCAGCAATTAATAAAATTGCATCCGCACCTGCTGCACGTGCTAAATAAATTTGACAAGGATCAAGAATAAAATCTTTGCATAACAAAGGTAATGTTATGCGATGTCGAATAATCCGCAGATGATCAAAACCACCATGAAAAAACTTTTGATCAGTCACAACAGATATACAAGTTGCTCCACCGCGTTCATAGGATTTAGCTATAGACAAAGGATCAAAATCTTGTGTAGTGACATCTTGATTAGGGAATGTTTTTTTAACCTCTGCGATCAAACTAGGTTTATAAATACTTTGTTGTAAAGCAGTAAAAAAATCTCTGACAGTGGGAGCCGCAGTTAATTGACGTTGCAAAGACGCGAGAGACATTTCTTGTTGCATTTGTGCAACTTCTAGCTTTTTCTGCCATACAATCTCTCTGAGTATGGGTTGCAGAGAACTATTAGACATAGAAATTGGGTAAATCATGATGAGAATGAATTAATAATTATTAGTTAACAGTTAAGAAATTCCCACCTTAGTTTTTCTTACAGTAAGTTATGAACAATATGGCTGGGATAACAAAACATTTTTTAATCTAATTTTCTTGGATATGAGATTGAAAATGCTTATCAATTTAATGTGCCAATTAATGTGTAAATTTGTGGGTTTACCAAACATATATAATGCCTGAAAATACTTCTAGTAAACCCACACCCAGCTTCATTTTCTGGCTTGATTATAAATGAATCCAACTGGATTTGAGGTTAAACATTTCTACCTCTTTTTTAGTAGCAGTTTGCTCTTGTCTAGAGCCACCAAGTAGGCAATTATTTTTGAGCAATCTGATATAAGTACGGTAGGGTATATAGTCAATAGGGTTGTGTCCAGAAAAACGCAACAGCAAAACACAAGCCCAGGAATACTTGCCAGCTATAATTGCCTTAACTATTTGTTCTACTTGTTCAGTATTAATTTTCCTATTAATTTGTCTATTATAATCAGCAACGTTTTGACTCATGGTATGCACTCCTATTTGTGAATGAAATTCAATCAATAGCTTGGCAGCTTTTCCTCATATTTCAAAAATCTCAGCACAGTGGAAGTAGTAGTAGTAGATCATGCTGAGACAAACACCTGCTGATGAAAAATTTATAAACATATATCAAGGTTTTCTCTGTTTTGATTGGGGTTGGGGGTAGACTGAACCAGCTAGAGCAGCTGTTTGGTTAAGAGATATATAGCTAAAACCACCAATACAGATTCAACCTCTTGCAGAAGTTACCTCTTTCATTAAGCCTACTCAAAGTTTCACACCGGATAAATGAACTATTTTTTGATCGATTTGTCTATTTTTTCGCTCTTGCATTTTTTTGATGATCCTTCACTCTGATAGCTTGTATTTCTAAGGATGATTTTTGACGATGGAATCAGTATTTTATATTTTGTGTACCTCAACACATTCTTGCTTTACAATTTATATATCTTTGGTAAGAGGTTTCGTTGCTTACAGGTTTTTTTACAGAAATCTCTTCCATAGGGAGGATGACTGGGCGTATTTAGATATAGTTAAATCCTTTCTATGGTAAATTTATTACATTCTTAGATAATGTTCCCAATTGAGCAAATTTCTGAAACTTAACGCAGACAGAAGAGGCTGTTTCTGTCATGGGGATTTATCCGCGGCTGCAAAAACTTTGCACGAAGTCCGGTTTTCCAGCCGATTTTTCGATAATCTAGGTAAACTACATATCTATTACATTTGATATAAAAGTTTTTTATAGTTCCAAGAATGTAGTCTTACCAGTAGACTCTCAAATTTTTACAAATTTTTAACAAATTTTGTGGGGGAGTTCACTAAAAATCTTACCTGGGATTCTTTTAAAGTTCACAATTGAAAGTATGGTATTTTATTTTTACCAAAAAATACTTAATTTAGGAATAACAAACACTTATATATGCAACAAAATTGAAATAATGATTTCTTTATTGTTAAGATTAAACCTAAATTCAATCGGACTGACAAATTCATAGCATCATCAAAGTAAATTAACCAAAACCCTGTTTTCTTTTGCCTCTTGCCTGTCATAACGACAATTTTTAACGCTCACCTACTTATGAACTAAGACTTAGGAGTAAATCGTGATATGTATTCTGGGGATTCCGGGTTAGCAAAAGTCAACTCAATATGGAGTTTACAGCCAAGCTTGAAGTTTAAAATTGCAGATTTTCTCATTAATCAAACTATAGATGCTGCTTTTTGTTTAGGAGAAAACGCGCAGTTTATTTATGTCAACAATGCCACTTGCACGCTCACAGGATACTCCCGCGAAGAATTACTATCCATGAATCTGAGTGATTTGGATATAGATTTTTTATTACATAACTGGTCAGAACAATGGCAAAATATGAAAAATTTAGATCACCTCTCCTTTAAATGTCGCTATCGCTCAAAGGAAGGACGAATATTTTTAGCTGAACTAAATCTTACTTATATAAAATATCCAAGTAACGAGTTTTGCTGCGGGTTTATTCGGGAAAATAATAACTTAGTAGAATTAAGTGTCCAAAAATGGATTAATGAAGGTAGAGAAAGTAAAAAGAAATTACAACAGGAAAGTAATAAACAGGAAGGTGATAAAATTCAACATCAGCATATTGATAACTTACTGCAACTCAGAGAGTCTAGATTTCGTACCTTACTAGAAGCAACAAAGGCTGGTATTTTCCTAATTCAAGGTAGACAAATTTACTATGTCAATTCTGCTGCGGAATTACTCACCGGTTATACAAAAAAGGAACTATTAGCAGACTTTGATTTTAACCAAATTATCAAAAGTCGAACATCTAAACCTCCAGAAACAACTAACTGGGAATTTGAATATCAGGAGATAAATATTATTACCAAAGATGGTAAAGAACGATGGTTAGATGTTGCCATGACTCGCTTTGATGGAGGGGTAGATTTTGATGGTCAAGAAGTTGAAGTCCTTACAGCTACTGATATCACAGATTATAAATCTGCACAATTGGAATTGCATCAGGCTTTAGAACAAGCACAAGAAATCAGTAAAATTCGAGCTAATCTTGTGGGTATACTCTGCCATGAATTTCGGACACCACTAAATGTTATTTCATTTTCCAATAGCTTACTCAGACGACATATAGATAAATGGGAAACAGACAAGAAATTAATATTTATTGAACACATTCAAACAGCATCTGAACAAATCAATCAGGTATTAGATGATATTTTATTATTATCTAAAGCAGAATCAGCGCAAATTATAGTTGAGCAGCAAAAGGTTAATATTGTGAATTTTTGTCAAGATTTAATTACACAAATGGTAATCATTAATAGTAATAAATATATTGATTTTCAGAGTCAAGGCAACTGTTTAGACGTATGGATTGACCAAAAAATACTGAAACCAATTTTGAATAACTTGCTAGACAATGCAATTAAATATTCTCACCCTAATAGTGTGGTGGACTTAATTGTTTCGTGTCACCAGGAAAAAATACAGTTTCAGGTTAAAGATAAAGGTATTGGTATTCCCGAAATAGACCAAGAAAGACTTTTTGAACCGTTTTATCGAGGTAGCAATGTTGATAATACTTCGGGAACAGGACTAGGCTTATCAATTGTCAAAAATCTAGTTGATTTATATGGAGGTCAAATCACAATGGTTAGTAAAGTGGGTGTCGGTACTACATTTACCTTAGTTCTACCATCAGTTCCCATATTTCCCAGTTCATAGAAAAAAGGGAAAGAGTCTTTTGCAGGATGAATTATCAATTATCAATTATCAATTATCAATTATCAATTGCTATTAATCATTCCCTGTTAGAACTTTTATTGGTTTCAAAATGATACGCGAATCGTCGAAAACAATTCTTGTAATTGAAGATGATGCTATTACCCGCCATCTCTTCTTAGACAGTCTTGAGGCTGAAGGTTTTGTTACGATAGGAGCAGAAAATGGTCAAGTTGGTATTCGGCAAGCAGAAGAAAATTTACCTGATTTGGTAATTTGTGATCTGCTCATGCCAGTTATGGATGGTTACAGTGTTTTAACTAAGCTACGTCAAAATCCTCTCACAGCAATTATTCCTTTTATTTTTCTCACAGCAAGTAATTCTAAGGCTTCTATGAGAACAGGAATGGAGTTGGGAGCAGATGATTATTTAAGTAAACCTGCTACTGTCGATGAGTTGCTGAAAGCAATTTCTATTCGATTAGAAAAACAATCTTTGCTCAGATCCTGGTATAGTCCGAACTCTCATCAAGTTTCGCAAAAAGTTTCAGAACTTCCAGCTACATTAGGAAATTCAGAGTTAATCTTCCCTAATATCTCCCACCTGCAAAAAGTTTTTGACTATATTGAGGCTCATTATCACCAAGGTATTACTTTATCTGATGTCGCCGAAGCTGTTGGTTATTCTCCAGCTTATTTAACTAACCAAGTATCCAAACAAACGGGAAAAAGTGTTAATACTTGGATAGTTCAACGTCGTATGGCCGAAGCGTGTTCCTTACTAAAAAGTACGAATTTGACAATTGAAGAAATTGCTACCAAAATAGGCTATCAAAATTCTTGTCATTTTTCTCGCCAGTTTAGTCACCATCACAAATTGTCGCCGACTCTTTGGAGAAAACAAAATCAATTACTTCAGGTTTCCGCATCTGCCAAATTGCAATTTATCAAATCTCGTTCTCAATTAACAAACCCTGTTTCTTGTTAATATCAGAATAATGGACAATTGACAATGGACAATGGACAATGGACAATGGACAATGGACAATTACCAAACCTGGAAGTGAGTAGGATTAGAAGATAGAAATTTTTTTCTTTCTTCTCCTGGGAAAAGATCAGTTTTCAAACCTGAATAAAACAATTGTCAATTATCAATTATCAATTATCAATTTTTAGAGGTTGTAAACTGTTGGATTAATAATTGTATTGCCAACGCTAACAAACCCAAGGCTACTATACCAAAGATTCCCGTTCCCAAAGCCACCACACCCACCACTAAGGTACGAACAGCGGAGGCGATATTGAGGACTATTTGGTTATCAGAATGAATAGGTTTATTAGCAAAAGTGGTAGCGATCGCAATCATTAAAGAATACATCGCAAATGCAAATCCTCCTGACATTACCGCCCCAGTTATACACCTTAATGGCGTTGGTGGAACTTGTTCGGGAGTCTCTTTTTCTTTTTCGTTAACTTTGGGTTTGTTCATAATTTGCTCATTGGTAATTGGTAATTGGTAATTGGTAATTGGGTTATTAGCTTCCCCTACTTCCTGACTCCTGTACGGGCGAAGCATTCGGAAAATAGGCTTTTCATAAAATTGATAATTTTTCGCCCGAATGCTTCGCCCCTACGACTCCTGACTCCTACTTCCTGACTCCTGACTCCTATCAATTTAATATCTGAATCCCATTGCCAATTGTCTGAGTTACAAACAATTCTAAATCCTCATCAGGAATTGCTTCTCTAATTTTCTGCTTAACTATTTCTGCTTGTGCTTTTGATTCCACAATAGCAAATACAGAAGGTCCAGAACCTGACATCATTGTGCCTAAAACCCCTTCTTGACTAGCAAATAATTCCCGCAATTGTAATACTTGAGAATAAGAAGGTAATACCACTTTTTCTAAATCATTGTGCATTTTGTTGGCGATTTTTACTGCATCTTTATTGACGATAGCTTTGACAATTTCTGCCGAATGCACTGCACTAGCACGAGCCGCTAAATCTTCAGTATTTGTCATATAGGTACTACCAAATACTTGCCGATAGGTTTTATAAGCCCAAGCTGTAGAAACTTCCAAACTGCGATATTTAGCTAATACTATATATATGTGATCTAAACTTGGTAAAGGAGAAAGTTTTTCACCTCTACCTGTAGCTATTACTGTTCCTCCCGCAATACAAAATGGCACATCTGAACCGAGTTGTGCGCCTAATTCTTCTAATTCTGATTGAGTTAATCCCAAATTCCACATCAAATCTATACCCACTAACACCGCTGCTGCATTTGTCGAACCTCCAGCTAAACCCGCAGCAACAGGAATGTTTTTTCTCACAGTAATATCAATCCCACCAAAATTACTAAAAGCATCAGGAAATTGCTTGGCCATTAGTGCAGCGGCTCTGTATGCTAAATTACTGTTATCTGTAGGTACTTGGGGATGATGACAATAAACGCGAATCGCTTCTGTGCTGGCAGCGTGTAAATCTATTTGATCTGCAAGGTCTATGCTTTGCAGTATCATTGCTAACTCATGATATCCATCAGGGCGGTTGCCGATGATTTCTAAATACAAGTTTATTTTCGCAGGTGCAATTAAGCTATAAGAACGCATATAAGTTATCAGGAGTCAGGAGTCAGGAGTCAGGAGTCAGGAGTCAGGAGTCAGGAGTCAGGAGACAGGAGTCAGGAGTCAGGAGTCAGGAGTCAGGAGTCAGGAGTCAGGAGAAAGGAGTCAGGAGTCAGGAGTCAGGAGTCAGGAGTCAGGAGTCAGGAGAAAGGAGTCAGGAGTCAGGAGTCA
>NZ_JACJPT010000101.1:0-19383 GCF_014696195.1 Sphaerospermopsis sp. FACHB-1094
TAACGATTACATGATTCAAGTTCTCAGTTCTTGTTTCATTGACTCTACATTAGATTCCGATAAGCCCTTATGTCAAGCCTGATTGAGATGCTCTTACCCTGAAACTATTGTCTGAATTAAATCTAGCAAATTTCTTTGTTGACGGGTATCAGGTAAATCTGATTTTGCTTGTGATAATAAAGTTCTCGCTAAAGCTGGAACTGCTTTTTCTTTTTCCACCACTAACTTAATGATACCTAATCCCAAGGATGTTTGTACATCTACCCATTCATCCAAATATAACCGAGTTACCAACGGACTTTCCAATAAATAGCGATAGGGTTCTATTTCTGTGGGTTCTATACTACGTTTAGCAAATAAAACCACAGCTTGCCAGGGTGTAGTGGAAGCATAGAGATGTAAATAAAGAAAGATTTCCGAAAAAAAGCGAGAATAAAAATCCTCATCTCTTTGAAATTGCACCTCTACAAAATAAATCGTTCTTTTTGGTTTATTATCTTTAGGTACAAATACACCATCAATTCTAAAAGCTGTTTGTTTGAGTTCTACAGAAGCAAAATCATAAGCATTTGCTTCACTAGGGGGTAAATTAATCAATTCAAAAAAAGATTGAGGTAAGGTTTGAAAAATGCGATAAAAGATGGAATCTGTTTTCATGAATATTGCGATTAAATATTTTTTGAACTGTTGATTGGGGAAGAACTATGAAACATGATACAATAGTAAACAAGCAAAATATTATATTAATTCCAATTAATTACATCAAGATTGTGGATAACCTAAAAATCATATTTTGAAATTAACTTGAATTAGTGATATAATGACATAGAGGAATTATTGACAACCAAAATATGTTAAAATACCTAACAATTACAGAAGCACAAGAGCAACTTTTAGATTTACCAGATGATTTACAACAAGAACCAATAATCATCACCAAACATGGTAAACCAGTAATGGCGGCCATTAGTTTTGAGCAATATGAATCTTTGCTAGAAACATTAGCAATTTTATCTGATAAAGAATTTACCCAGCAACTACAAGAAAGTATAGCTCAAGCCGACAGGGGAGAAACTATTAGTTGGAATGATGCAAAACTTAAACTCGGACTTTGATAAACCACAATCTGATCAGATTGAATTTGAAATTCAGTTAACACCTTTAGCATTGGAGATGTTAGGGAATATTAAAGATAAACGTCACCAGAAAGCTTTGAGTTCACGGATTGATAAATTAAAAATAGAACCTGAAAAACAGGGAAAACCTTTAACGGGACAGTTGATTAATTATCGCAGTGTTAGGGCTGTGGGTCAACGTTACCGTATAGTTTATCACGTAGAAAATGATCAGGTCGTAGTTTTAGTAGTTGGTGTAGGTTTAAGAAAAGAAGGTGATAAGGGAGATATTTATAATCTTTTGCAGAAATTATTGTAGTTTTTAATATGCAATTGACGAAGTATTCGCTTTACCTAACCAATTATTACAGAATTTTTCATATATTTGAACCAAATTACGCCACCCCATAACCAGTATAAGGGCGTTTATAGGTTTATAAATAACTTAACACATTGTTATTCTTATCCTTCTTACTTTGCGTCTTTGCGTGAGAATAAAAAATATAAACTCCCCCTCCATCACAAAACGAAGGGGGATAAAAAACTAAGCAGTGAAATACTTAGCTACAGAATGATAAGCAATAATCGCCGTCGTAGACTGTTCAGGATATAACTGTTCACTTTCATCCATATACATCTTCATCCTATCAGTACCCAACAACTCCAACTGCTTATACTGATCCTGAATATTCGGACAAGCAGGATAACCGAAACTATACCGAGAACCTTGATAACGCTGCGCCAAAATATCCCGAATATTATCCGGTTCAGCATCACCAAAACCCAACTCACGGCGGATTCTCGCGTGCGTCCATTCTGCCAAAGCTTCCGCAACCTGCACCGCCATTCCATGAAAATACAGATAATCAGTGTATTGATTATCAGCAAATAATTTTTGTGCAAACTCCGTAGCAACTTCCCCCACAGTCACCGCTTGCATGGGGGAAACATCAATTATTCCCGACTCCTTTGGTGCAAAGAAATCTGCAATGCAATATCTTCTCCCAGAACGTTGACGGGGAAACTCAAAACTGGCAATTTGTTGAGATTGATTTTCCACATCATATATATGTAGAGAATTTCCCTCAGACTGACAAGGAAAATACCCATAAATCACTTGAGGATGCAACAACTTCTCCTCAATAATTCGCGCTTTCCAACTTTCTAAAATCGGGTAAACCTTCTCACTTAAAAACCCTTGATATTCCTCCTTAGATTGTTCCTTCGGCTTACGGAATTGCCATTGTCCAGCCACCAAAGCTTGCAAATCTAAATACCAGAATAATTCCTCTAAAGAAATATCATCAGGTTGTAATAATTGCGTTCCCCAAAAAGGAGGAGTGGGACGTTCAATGTTAATTTCTACAGCTTGAGAACGCCTTGTATCTATCTCCCTTGGTTCAGCAGGTGCTTTTACAGATTTTGCAACTTTTTCTTTAACTTCATGGATAGATTCTTCAGTTCCTACCTCATCCAAAAACCCTTTTAAATCATCCCAATTTCCGGCAGCTTTTGCTGGCATTAACTTATCCATAAAAGTCAAATCAGAAAAAGCATCCTTGCCATAAACAACTTTACCTTTGTAAGTATTTTGGCAATCTTCATTCACGAACTTAGGAGTTAACGCCGCACCACCTAAAATTACAGGAACAGTAATTCCCTTTTCATTGAAAACCTGCAAATTCTCCTTCATGAAAGCGGTGGATTTGACTAACAAACCACTCATGGCAATACAATCAGGTTTATGTTCTTGATAAGCCTGAATGATGTTTTCAACTGGTTGTTTAATCCCTAAATTAATCACCTTATAACCATTGTTAGATAAGATGATATCAACCAAGTTTTTACCAATATCATGGACATCACCTTTAACAGTGGCAATCACAAAAGTTCCCTTAGCATTATTACCAGCTTCCGATTTTTCCATGAACGGTTCTAAATAAGCCACCGCCGCTTTCATGGTTTCTGCTGATTGTAATACAAAAGGTAGCTGCATTTGTCCAGAACCGAACAATTCCCCTACCACTTTCATTCCATCTAAGAGAAAAGTATTGATGATTTCCAAAGGTGGATATTGTTCTAAAGCTGTAGCTAATTGTTTTTCTAAACCAATTCTTTCACCGTCAATAATATGACGTTTTAAACGTTCTTCAATTGGTAGACTTTCATCAACGCCTGTATTACGTTTGGTTTTGACTCCTGCAAAAATTGTTGTCAATTCTCCCAAAGGATCATAAACGCAAACATCACCATCAAATTTGCGTTCATCATATATTAATTGCCGACAAACTTCTTGATGTTGGAGTTCAATTTTCGCTAGGGGTAAAATTTTACTCGCGCTAACAATTGCTGCATCCATTCCCGCATTCATCGCTTCGTGTAAAAACATTGAGTTCAACACCATACGCGCTGCTGGGTTTAAACCAAAGGATATATTAGATACACCCAAAATTACATGGCACCCAGGTAATTCTTGACGAATGCGGCGAATTGACTCTATAGTGGCTTTTCCGTTTTCCCGGTCTTCTTCAATCCCTGTAGAAATCGGTAAAGCTAAAGTATCAAAAAATATCTCTGTCGCTGGAATACCATACTCTACAGCTTGACGGTAAGCACGTTGGGCAATTTGAAACTTTTTATCTGCGGTTCGTGCCATGCCATCTTCGTCAATTGTACCAATGACGACACCAGCACCATACTGTTTCGCTAATTCCAACACCTTTAAAAATCGCGGTTCGCCGTCTTCATAGTTGGTAGAATTGAGTAAACACTTACCTCCGGCAACTTTTAACCCCGCTTCCATTTTTTCCCATTCGGTGGAATCGAGCATTAAAGGTAAAGTAACATTATTAACAATGCGAGAAACTAACTCGTGCATATCACGCACGCCATCCCGTCCCACATAGTCAACGTTCACATCTAAAATGTGTGCGCCTTCTTTTACCTGACTCCTGGCCATTGACACCAAACCATCCCAGTCTTCAGCGTTCAATAAGTCACGGCATTTTTTAGAACCACTGGCGTTAAGACGTTCACCGACGATCAAGAAAGAATTATCTTGATCATAGTTTTGAGTGGTATAAATTGAAGCTGCTGCTGGTTCTAAACTTGGTTGTCTAACCTTTGGTTTTAAGTCCTTGGCAATTTCCGCTAATTGTTGAATGTGTGCTGGACGTGTCCCACAGCAACCCCCAATCACTTGGACACCCAAATCTTCAACAAAGTGCATCAACGCCATACGTAATTCTATTGGTGTGAGTTTGTAATGAGCTTGACCACCAACATTTTCCGGTAAACCGGCATTGGGAATACAGGAAACTACGAAAGGAGAATGTTCTGATAAATACTTGATGTGTGGTTTCATCAAGTCTGGACCAGTGGCGCAGTTTAAACCGAGAATATCAATGGAGTATGGTTCTAAAATAGTTAAAACGGCAGCAATCTCCGTACCTACCAACATTGTCCCCATACTTTCCATTGTCACGGAAACCATTAATGGCTTTCTTTCGCCTTTTTTCGTAAAAATTTCCTCAACTCCGTTTAATGCGGCTTTAATTTGCAGAACATCTTGGCAAGTTTCAACGATGAATAAATCCACACCACCATCAAGCAAAGCCTCTGCTTGTTCGGCAAAAGCAGCTTTCATGGTATCAAAATCAATATGTCCCAAAGTGGGAAGTTTGGTAGTCGGACCCATTGAACCTGCAACAAAGCGGGGTTTTTCCGGGGTAGAAAATTCCGCAGCCACACTTTTAGCTAGTTCTGCGGCTTTCTTACTGAGATAATAGGCTTGGTCTGCTAGATCGTATTCTGCTAAAACAATAGAAGTACCACCAAAGGTATCAGTTTCAATCACATCTGCACCCGCAGCGAGGAAGTCACGATGAACTTTAGCAACTGCTTCCGGTTTAGTATGTACCAAGTATTCATTACAACCTTCATACTGTGCGCCGCCGAAGTCCTCAGCAGTGAGGTTTTGGGTTTGCAGGTTAGTTCCCATTGCACCATCAAAGACGATGACAGGAAGTTCTGGACTATGTAAGCGTTGGAGAAATGAATGTGTCATATTTTATGAAAGAAAATTGTGTGTAGTCTGATAAGATGCAACCTAATTTACTATTTTCCAAGATTTTGATGTTTTAGGCAGGGTTTACAGAAAAGAATATGTTAAAAAATCAAGAAGCAGGTTTTATCCGCTTACAAACAGATGTATTTAGGGTTAAATTATTGGCAAGCATCAATGATGTGATCTTGGAGAAACAGCGCATCGTCTTGGTAAAAGGGGAGGAAGATGTGGCTGCTATTATTCCAGTTAATGAATTTGAACGTCTGGAATGGATCACCTATGATATCAAATATGGACAATTTATGATAGATGAAGAATATAATTATGAGGACGGGTGTGGCATACCATGTATTAATATTAAGGAATTAGAATGGAATTTTGAGCAAATACTTGAGCGGGTAATATGCAATAATGAAACCGTTGGGTTAACTTTTCCTACAGCTGCTTTTGAAGATGATATTGAGAATTTTCTTCCAGGGGCAATTTTGATGAATATTCATAAATTTTGGATTCCAGATTATTGGCTGATTAAGTGAAAGTTAAGTTTATTTTATTAAATTAGTTTATCAAACATTTATAATTTATGAGATTTAGACACTGGGCGACTAGGGTAATACTAATTTTTCTGATGCTGGCAACTTTGATTTTAGCCATGTTTATTGGTGGTGCAAGAAAACAGCCAAATAATACAGGAATATCAAATCCAAATCCTATTATTTGGAATCAATATCCACAAGCTTTATATCAATCAGAAAAAACAGCAGAAAAACCGCCAATTACTTTACCTAAGTTACCAATTTTGTCTAAGTCTTTTGTTGAGAGAAAACCAAAAAATCAAGTTATTACTCAATACATAACTACTGCTGCTTTTGCTGGATATAAACCTAATTTAGCTGCTGCTAAAGTACATCCTAGTAATTATGGTGAAAGATTTACTCATGATGTTAATGGTGTACCTGTAAATAATCAACCGCTGATTGTTTTACATGAAACGACTAATTCTGCTTCTAGTGCAGTGAATTTTTTTCAAAATAATAATGTTGATGAAAATGTCCAAGCTAGTTATCATGCTTTAATTACTCTGGATGGTACTGTTATTTATTTAGTAGCACCTGATAAAAGGGCTTTTGGTGCTGGTAATTCGGTTTTTAAAGCTGCTAATGGTGTGGAGGAAACTGTACAAACTAATCCTAATTTATCTCCATCTGTAAATAATTTCGCTTATCATGTTTCTTTAGAAACCCCTCCTGATGCTTGGGGAAAAAGAAATATTCAAGGACATAGCGGTTATACTGAAGATCAATATAATTCTTTAGCTTGGTTAATTGCCCAAAGTCAAGTTCCTGATCAGAGAATTACTACTCATCGTGATGTTGATATTGCTAATGGTAAGGTTGATCCTTTAAGTTTTGATTTTGAGAAGTTTTTTAATAAGTTGCATTCTTTTAGAGAGTTGAGGAGTTTTAATAATTCGTAATTTATTTAAAGTCTTTTTGGTTTTTTAGTTCTTGTACTAAATGATGTACTTTTGTGGATGGGTTTGTACATCCATCTTCATTAGGGTGTTTATTTTCTAGTTTCATGGCGTTATTTATTGCCATTTCTTGGTTGGGTTGCAATTTTGAATAGAGCAATTTATCAGTTTTATCATATTTTTCTCCCTGCTTGAGAATACCAGCTTTTCTCATTTCTGCTTCTAGTTGGGGACGTAATTCATTGTAACTACCAAAGGGACTGGGAGTGTAGTAATAATGAAGGAAAAACCAAAATTCAAAACAAGGTATTGATGTGATAGGAGTACAATTATATTCTTTCGCACGGTTAAGAGCTTGTTTATATTTTTCAGGTTTATTATCGTCATCAAATACACAAAATACTTGATCAACTTTCTCAAATTTAATGTGATTATTTAATTTTATAGCTTCATTAACAATTACAAGGGGATCACCGCCGTTAGCGGAGACAATTTCAATTTTGATTGTTGGTAATCTAAGTTCACGTTTGAGAGAATTAAAATAATTATACTCTGTTTACTCCCCTTCAACTACAATTAAAAAGTTTTTTCTAGGTTGGTTATTTCCTGAACGTCGTTTTAAATTATTGGTAGATTTTCCTCTTGACATATTTTTCTATATTTCTAAATACTTAACCCATTAATAAAAGGAATAGCACCATATCGCCCTAAAAGATAACCTTTTTGTAAAGATTCATCTTCACGGGGTCGAAAATCTAGTAATGAATATAATTTAGTCATGCTGTTATCTTTTTCTGTAAACCAGATTTGATCAGGTCTGAATATTTCTTCATCCAATAGTGTTGTATCATGGGTTGTAAATATTAATTGGGCGTTGTTGTGATTAATTTCTGGATCATTAAACATTTTGATTAATGCGTTGGATAGAACTGGGTGCAAGCTTCTATCTATTTCATCTACTATTAATAATTCTCCTTTTTCTAATACATCTAACCAAGGTCCTGACATCTCAAATAAACGTTGTGTTCCATCAGATTCTTCATCCATATTCAATTCATAAGTTTTATCTTCTGAATCATTCATTTTGTGAACTGTTACTATTCTCATGGCTTTTGGTTCATGTATGATACTTTCTATGTCTGGATTATCAATTTCTTTGTTGATTAAACCTTTTAATACTTGCAGGACTTCTTCAGGCACATTTATCAACTCAGGTCTAATATCAGAAATACCAATATCCGCTTCACTCAATATTTTAACAACTTTTTCACGGAAAATTTGATTTTCTTGACATTTTTTAAATGTAAATCCTTTTGAATTTACGTTAATAGTCAGCATATTTATTTGATCTCGAAAATATTTATATATTTCTTTTAATTGAGGATGGTCATTTTGTGCTGCATGGGACAAAAACAAAGAATTGTAGCGTGTAAATGTTTTAATCTTTCCATTTTCTCCCTTGAGTTCTTCACTAAATGACCATTCATAGTTTTTATAATCTTGTGATTCTTGTGATTCGGTGTTTTCAATTATATGTTTTTTACGATAAAACCAGTTTTGCTGTTGTTCATTGGGATATGCAATTAACCATTCTTCATGAATTTGATCTTGAGTTGCAGAAATTCCATATTCATAACGAGTATCTTTATGAATAAAAATTGCCTCAAATATTGTAGGTTGGTTTGATGATTCACTATTTAATCTAAATGGTTCAAGCGGTAATTTATCACCTGGGTTGATTCTAGTAGCCGAGTTAACAATAATTTGTTTAAGTGTAACAATAGCTTTAATTAAATTACTTTTTCCTGACGCATTTGGTCCATAAATTGCCGCACTTGTAACCAGGCGTAAATCATCTGTATTCGGCATGGGAAAAGTGTTACTATTGAGCATGGTTTCATCATCTTCAGCAGCTACCATACTCAATGTTTGCTTTTCTTGAAAAGAACGATAATTTTCTACACTAAATTCTATAAGCATGATTTTATATTTATAGTTAATTATCAGCTTTATGACTCAAGCATACAGAATAAATCAATAAAAATAAATAGCTCCGGGGATAAAACCAGAGCTATTTTGAAGATACAACAATATACAACGAATTACTTACTAAAACTATAAATATGTTGTGTCTCCAAGCGATCGCTCAATAATGAAGGTTTAATTTCTTTCCCAAAAACCTGCCGATCTAACTGTACTTGTAAATTACTCAAAGGATCACTACCAGCAGAAATCAGAAATTCTAACTTCTGCACATAGGGTAAATCTAGTAAATTATCCAAAATTTGCCCTATCGCTTGCAAGTAAGGATGTCCTTTTTGTTGATACCAATTAGCATCAGCAACATTTGGCTGATCAAATCCCAAATGCACAGTTAATGATGGTTGATCAAATAAAGCAATTCCTAAAGGTCGCGCTTCTTCCTGTAACAATAAATGATTATCTTTTGCTAAATGTCTGATTTTCTCTAAACGTTCATAACGTTTGGTGACAGATTCCGGTTCATCTTCCCAGTCTAATGCTACTGTCACCAGATAAGTTTGTAACAACATATGTCCCAGTTTCTTAGCTTTTGTAGCTAGATAACGGGAATTGAAATCATTAGATTCTATCAGCAAAGGTACACGATCTACAACTTCCAAACCATAGCCTTTCACACCCGCAATTTTACGGGGATTATTAGTAATGAGGCGAATTTTTTTAACACCTAAATCCATGAGAATTTGCGCCCCCATGCCATAATCTCGCAAATCCGCAGGAAAACCTAAACGCTCGTTTGCTTCTACCGTATCCAGTCCCATATCCTGCAAAGAGTAGGCTTTAAGCTTGTTGATCAAACCTATACCCCGGCCTTCTTGACGCAGGTAAACTACGACACCTTGACCGGCATTTTCAATCATTTTTAATGCGGCTTTTAACTGCATTCGGCAATCACAACGCAAAGACCCCAAAGCATCACCGGTCAAACATTCTGAGTGCATCCGCACCATTACAGGTTCATCACCGAAATTTGCCGGATCACCCTTGACAATTGCCACATGATCTGTATTATCCAAAGTGTGACGGTAGCCGTAAATATCAAATTGTCCAAACTGGGTAGGTAATTTAGTGACAATTTCTCGATAAATCAGGCGATCATTTTGCAGACGATAACTAATTAAATCCGCAATACTGATAATTTTTAGTTTATGGACTTTGGCATATTCAACTAGCTGTTGTAATCTTGCCATTGAACCATCAGGATTTTGAATTTCACAAATCACCCCAGCAGGGTATAATCCTGCTAGTCGCGCTAAATCAACTGCCGCTTCTGTGTGTCCTGCACGCTTCAGCACACCCCCAGCTTTAGCCCGAATCGGGAAAATATGCCCAGGACGGCGCAAATCTTCGGGTTTTGTAGCAGGGTTGAGAGTTATCTGAATGGTACGCGCTCGATCTTCAGCAGAGATCCCCGTACTGACTCCTAAATGGGGACCTGCATCAATGCTGACGGTAAAAGCGGTTTGGTTAGTATCTGTGATGTTGCTGACCATGAGGGGAAGGTCAAGTTCATCCAGGCGATCGCCTGTCATCGCTAAACAAATCAAACCCCTAGCTTCCACCGCCATAAAATTAATCATATCCGGGGTGGCAAACTGGGCAGCACAAATTAGATCACCTTCATTTTCGCGATTTTCGTCATCTACCACCACAATAGAACGACCGGCTTTAAGGTCAGCTAAAGCGGCATCAATAGAATCAAATTTAAAGGTTTGGTTATTATTGGACTGTGACACAGGAAATTCTAGCTACCAACGTAAATTTTTTTAACAATTTCTTATTTTAGATTGTAGCCTGTTTATCGAAACTAGAGCGATCAGGAGTCAGGAGTCAGGAGTCAGGAGTTGAGATATTGTATTGTCATGTAATGCTTGGGCTTTTTATACTGCTTTAATTTCCATTAATTTTTGTACTACAGGATGGGGGTTTTTACGCTGTTCCTCTCGCATTTTATGACTCCACTCTAGCCAGTCGGCTATATACTGACTAACTTTTTCTTTTTCGTGATGATAATACCAGGACTTACGCAAAAGGGAACGAAAGTAGGGGTAATTCATGAATTACCCCTACGCAAGAATAAGGCTTTCAGTCACATCTTGCGTAAGTCCTAAATACAAAATAGTCGCATAGACTTGTTCTATGGTCAGACTCGGAAACATTTGGCTAATTTCTTCCGGTGTTCTGGCACGATAAATATATTCATATAAAATGGTTTCTATACCAATGCGAGAGCCTTTTAAACGAATATCCTCTGGACTAAGAAAGTTAAAGTAGTCTTCTAGTTGCATGATTTGAGTTCTCCTGTAGAATTATGTTTTGGGTGGAAAACCGATGGATGTTGATGGGTATATTTTAACTCTTGAAGATAATGGAACACTGCAATTAGTCAGTCTCAAACAACAAGTTAAAAAATTAAGAGGTTTATTAAAAGATAAATCACCTGATAGAAGTTTGGTAGATGAACTTATTCAGGAACGCAGACAGGAGTATTTAAGTGAATAAATCTGTGTTAGATGCTTCTGCTTTTTTATCTATCGCTATTCATAAAATGCGGAACTTCGCCCAAATTTCCGAGGAGGATCAACATTTTCAAAACGAACAGCTTTAGTATCAAAAGCAATGATGGTTCTAGATTTTCCAAACATATCAATAGAGTAACATTGTTCTGGTAAAATCGGGGCAACAATCCGTTGATTTCCTTCCCAGTTATAGATATGTACCTCAGCACAAGATTGAACTCGCTCTAAGTTCAATGTCCAGTAAAATGTTTTTCCTAAAATTGCTAATGTGCGTAAACCTTCCGGTGCTTCATGCAGTTTTGTTTCATCATCAACATATTTATCTAGTTGTTGGGGAGGAATACCTGTGCGGACAATGACAATTTCATTCTTCATATTTTTTGATTTTTTTGATTTTTTTGATTTTTTTGATTTAAAATTTATAAATCATGGAAATATTCAAAAGCTTCTTTAATTAATGACAATTTATTTTCAGGACATTGATAAACTCTTGGTTTTCCTTCAGAACTACGTTTAGATGGTTTAAGTGGAAGTCCTAACTGTTCTTTTGCATGAGCAATCCAACAAGTTTTTACTGTTACCTGATGTTTATTTTTAATGTAATCCTGGATTTGTTTATAAGTAGTCATATTTGACAATTCCCAGATTTATAAGCGGTTTCCAATTCATTAGGAGAAGGCGGGTAAATAGCGAACCAGTCAAAGTTAAAAACATCTTCACGTTCAGCATGAATATTATTTGTAGTAATCAAACCATTTCCTGGCAGTCCAGTTGTTTGATTAACTACTATAACTGTTAAGGGTGGAAGTTTATTTTGCTGACAATAATACATGATGTGTCCCAATATGGGAGCTAAAGTCCCTGAACCTTGAAAACCAAGAATTTCAGCTAACATTTTATAGGTTAAAGTTTGGCGGTTCACTGCTTTGCTGATCAAAATTTGCCATATTTGTAAGGCACGTTTTGGATGCGTTGGGTTTTCGTTAAAGGTTTTGTACATTTATTTGCTATAAAAAGTACACTCTAAAAAAATACAGGTAATAGCTTGTCAGTTAAAATAATAATTCTATCTAAGTGCAGTTGTAAATATTTTTCTAGATTAAGTGATCACAACAATTGAGTTAAACTAGAAAGCGAGAAAATACACAAAAAATTGCTTACACCACGCTATGCTATCAAGCAGCAAGGGTGTTTTACCTCCTGCCCCCTGCCTCCTGCCTTCTCCAAAATACGATATTTGCTATACAATGCAGCGAAAGTTCAATAATAATTCAGTTATCACCAATTGGCTAACAACCTGATTGATGATAGCTAATATTAGATTAACCAAAAGCGGATAAGGATTTCATAACATGGGTAATTTAAGACGCGTACCAGTTGGCATTGTTGGCGCGTCAGGTTATGGCGGAGTGCAACTTGTCAGACTCCTGATGGATCATCCAGAAGTAGAAGTAGTATATTTAGGTGGCGAAAGCAGCGCAGGGAAAACATTTGCGGATCTTTATCCCCATTTGGGGAGTGTAGTTCAACTCAACATTGAAGCGGTAGATCCAGAACTGATTGCTAGTAGATGTGAAGTAGTATTTCTATCTTTACCCAACGGTTTAGCCTGTGACATTGCACCCAAACTGATAGAAAAAGGCTGTAAAGTATTAGATTTGAGTGCCGACTATCGTTTCAGTGAGTTAAAAACTTATACAACTTGGTATGGAACAGAAAGAAGCGATCGCACTATTGCCAAAACAGCAGTTTATGGTTTACCAGAATTGTACCGCGATCGCATTGCCGAAACCAATCTCATCGGTTGTCCTGGTTGCTATCCCACAGCCAGTTTACTCGCCCTTGCCCCACTGCTGAAACAAGGTTTAATTATACCAGAAACAGCGATCATTGATGCTAAATCTGGGACATCTGGAGGAGGAAGACAAGGTAAAATCAATCTTTTGTTAGCGGAAGCTGATAACTCCCTAGCTGCGTATAACGTCGCCCGTCACCGGCACACTCCAGAAATTGAGCAAATTTGCAGTGATTTAGCCGGACACGAAGTTACAGTACAATTTACACCTCATTTAATCCCAATGGTGAGGGGAATATTAGCCACCGTTTACGCCACCTTGCGAGATCCGGGTTTAGTGCGTGATGATTTAATTACAATTTACACCGCATTTTACCGTAATTCCCCCTGGGTGAAAATCTGTAATAGCGGCACATATCCCCAAACCAAATGGGCTTGTGGAAGTAACTCCTGTTATATAGGTATAGAAGTTGACCCCCGAACCCGGCGAGTGATCGTCATGTCAGCCATTGACAACTTGATTAAAGGTCAAGCAGGACAAGCCATACAATGTATGAACATTATGATGGGTTGGGATGAAACCTTGGGTTTACCCAAAGTTGGGTTTTATCCATAACAATTGACAATTGACAATTATCAATTGTCAATTATCAATTACTTTGGTCCTAAACCAACTTTACCTGCATAGATAGCGCGATCGCCTAATTCATCTTCAATTCTGAGCAAGCGATTGTATTTAGCCACCCGTTCACTACGACAGAGAGAACCGGTTTTAATTTGTCCTGCGCGAGTTGCTACTGCTAAATCTGCAATGGTTGTATCTTCGGTTTCACCGGAACGATGGCTAATAACTGAACGGAAACCGTTGCGTGTAGCTAAATCAATGGTTTCCAAAGTTTCAGTGAGAGAACCGATTTGATTTAACTTAATCAAAATCGAGTTACCGGCTTTTTGTTCGATGCCTTTTTGTAAGCGGGTGGCGTTGGTTACAAACAAATCATCACCAACTAACTGCACCTTAGAACCGACTTTCTGAGTTAGTAATTGCCAGTTTTGCCAATCTTCCTCATGTAAACCATCTTCAATGGAAACAATAGGATATTGATCCACCAACTGCCCTAAATAATCAATAAACTCAACGGGGCTATGGGGTTTACCATCATAAACATATTGCCCATCTTTGTAAAATTCACTAGCAGCCACATCTAAAGCTAAAGCTACCTGTTCCCCAGGTTTGTAACCAGCTTTTTCAATGGCTGCTACCAGCAATTCTAAAGCCACTTGGTTAGATTCTAAGTTAGGTGCAAAACCACCTTCATCACCCACACCAGTTAGCAAACCTTTATCATCCAAAACTTTGCTGAGAGTGGCAAAAACTTCCGCACCCCAACGCAAAGCTTCTTTAAAAGAAGGCGCACCGATAGGAACAATCATAAACTCTTGAAAGTCTACATTATTGGCAGCGTGCGCTCCCCCGTTGATCACGTTCATCAAAGGTACAGGCAGCAAGTTTGCTAAAGGTCCACCCAAATAACGATAAAGGGGAATATCTAACGCTGCTGCACCTGCTTTAGCTGCTGCTAAAGAAATTCCTAAAATCGCATTCGCGCCTAAATTAGCTTTGTTAGGAGAACCATCTGTAGCAATCATAGTCCGGTCTAACAACTCTTGGTTGAGAACATCCAACCCTAATAATTTGGGCGCTAATATCTCATTGGCATTTTTTACCGCCGTGAGGACTCCTTTACCACCATAACGGCTTTTATCGCCATCTCGCAGTTCATGTGCTTCAAATGTGCCTGTGGAAGCACCGCTAGGAACTTGTGCTAGTCCGACTGCACCACCAGCTAAATGTACTTCTGCTTCTAGGGTAGGTCTACCCCGTGAGTCGAGGATTTCGCGGGCTACAATGGCTTCAATGGCGGTGTCTAGATATTTGGTCATTCCTGCTTTCTCCTTATGTTTGATAGTTAAGACTTTCCAGTTTAGTCCTAAACCAATCGTTAGTTTATGCGTTTTTAACGGAAAATTGGGTGAGATTAAAGAAGATTTCCGAGTTTGAGTCAACTCAAAGGAAAGATTAATTTTTTTTAAGCCTTTAACCGTATAGTTGCCCAAGAAGACAGACAGTTGTATATTATATGAATGTAAAAAATAGTATAAATACTTTCAGTAACAATGCTTGAACGCTGACAATATCCATATTCAAGTTAATGTTACAGCAAATCTTAGTTGCTAGTAAGCATAAAAACGCAATTACCATAGAATAGCCTATGACTTGTTTGGAGTAGCTTTGATATTCATTGTCCCAATTGCGGTATGGCATTTGCAGATAAACCGTGAAATTTGCAGATAAACAGATTTTTGACATCTGACGCACCCTAGTAAGTGCTGTGTTTTAAGCCACAGAAAAATCTGTAAACTGCCGATATTCAGGACGAATAAACCCTAAAATAATATCATCCTTTTCTACTCCTAACTCCCATAATTCCCCAGTTATTCCCCTTTCTGTACCATCCCATTCAATGCAGATTTTACCATCAATAATTCGCAAATGAAACACCACTGCATGAACCCTACCTGTTTTATCCCAACCTGTATCCATTAACAAATAATTATCAGATTCTTGATCACAAATACACAAAGCCTCAATTTGACCATGACTAGGTTTATACTTAGCGTGATTTCCGACAACACTAATTATAATTTTTCTGTATTTTTCTAACTTATCCATTGTACAATTACCTCCAGAATTGGATCAAAAATAATGTAATTAATCTGCTATTGATCACTTAAAATATCTTGAATAGCTGGTTTGAGAAAAAAGTCTTGATAAGCAGCTTCAGGAATTGCTAAATATAATTTATGTTCTGGATTAATCCTTTTTATTAAACTAACATAAATATTGTATTGTCCTAGAGTTTTTTCTAATTCTGAAATTAAAGAAGGACTGTTAAAAACCTTGATTTCAATTACTATCTTTTGCTGCATCTTTTGGGCTGCAAATAACTTTTCTGCTCCCAAATCAGCGTATAAACGCAAACCTTTATATTCTAATATAAATGGATCATCAGTAATTGTCCATCCATCTTTAGTGAGGGCATTTTTAACTTGATTATGAAATAAATCGTACTGTGGCATTACTAAATCAAAAATATCAACTTTAGCTTACCTTTTCAGTTTAGTGCTAAACCAACCGTTAGTTTATGCGTTTCTGGGGAAAAATAGGCTGAGATTAAAGAAGTTTTCCATTGATGCGGGAGGTTGATGTGTAAGGTTGCTTTTGTGTAAGTATTCTTTGAGGAATGTTTCGCGCAATCTCCCTCAGGAGATCCCGCAGGGTAGACGCAAAGGAAGAAAGAATTTAATTTAGGGTGTTGTTTAAATACATAAAAACTTTTACAATAACAAGATTGCAGATTGTTGTCAAATTACACAAGTGTTAATGATGCTAACTCTCTATTTCGGGAATCAATAATATAATCTTATTTTTTAACAGTTTAATGATTGAAAATACATAACTATTCAAAATTCTTCCTTTATATTTTCTTAATATTTAATTGAGAATTATTTTTATTTATCAACGGTATTGCAATATTTTCAGGCATCTGGTATGATTTAAGAGAATTTGTAATTTGCCTTATTGTGCCTATTTGTAAACCAGGGTTTTAAGCAGCAGATTAAAAGCCCTTACTGGTAAGAGTTTCAGAACACACAAAAATAAGAACCTGCAAAAAAGCCAGGGATTTATCAAAAATTCCTGACATGAGATTCAACTATTTTGATGCTGTTATTAGCAGGTTAGGAATCAGGGGGATTGACAAAAAAGATTGAATATGGTAAGTGAGTTGCGTTAGGAAGATGAAGCGATCGCTATTTTGATAGAAAAATGGATCGAGTGGAAAGGGCGATCGCTATATCTGCTATATGGCTATTTTTAGATATAATATATTAAAAAATAACCAAATAATTTATGACAGCAGTAATTACTAATCATATTGAAATAACGCCGGGTATATGTGGTGGCAAACCTCGCATTGCCGGACATCGAATTAAAGTACAAAATATCGTCATTTGGTATGAACGCATGGGAATGTCACCAGATGAAATTGTCTATCATTATCCTAGTATTACTTTAGCTGATGTTCATGCAGCATTGGCTTATTATTATGACCATCTGGAAGAGATTAGAAAAGATATAGAAGATGACGAAGTATTTGCTAGGGAGATGAAAGCTCAAACGCCTTCTTTAGTTCAGCAGAAACTTCAAAAAGGTCATGATTAGAGAAATTAAATTTCATTTAGATGAAAATGTCAGTAATGCCATTGCTGCTGGACTTCGCAAACGGGGAATTGATGTAACCACGACTCCAGAACAAGGACTTATTTCTGTATCTGATGAGGTGCAATTAGAATTTTCGGTATCTCAAGGAAAAGTTATATTTACTCAGGATACTGATTTTTTGAGATTACATCAAGTCAATACCAATCATTTGGGAATTGTTTATTGTTCTCAACAGACTAAATCTATTGGGCAAATTATTCAGGGTTTAGTATTAATTTGGGAGTTGCTATCACCTGAAGAGATGTTTGGAAGGATTGAATATTTATGAATGAGAAAAGCGTTAGCGAAGCTTACCGAAGGTATCGCACTGATGAAGTCAATGTGGCTAGAGTTGGAAAGGCGATCGCTATAAATCGCTATAAGTAGTTAGGCGTTAAAAATTTTCCTTACGACAAATAAGGAGCTAGAAAACATAAGGGAAAATAAGTTTATATAAATTTATTTTTTGTTACATACTATTTGTAATTATTTATGGTATAGTATCACAAAACAAGTAATAATTGATAGTTAAACCGTTACATAAAATGAACAATATGAATTTTCATAAAATCCAACCAAGAGAATCATTAAATAAAGCCTTTCTCAAAGTTAAACCCAACAGAAATGACATTGAGAACTTCAAAAAGAACCTACAAAATTTAATTGATAAAATCAACGAATCCGAATCAGAAGAATTTCACAAAAATCTAATTGGTGACTTTTTAAAAAACACATATTACAGCAACAATCATTTTATAAACACCAAAGGAAGAAATGATTTAGTGATCCATAATGGTAAAGACGCTAAGACTACTGTTGGTGTAATTTTAGAATTTAAAAAACCAACAAATAAAAGCGAAATGCTCAAAGTTGATAATTTAAACACCAAAGCTTTGCAAGAATTAGTTTTATATTTTCTGCGGGAACGTTTGACAGCTAAAAATTTAGAAATTAAATATTTAATAGCGACTAATATTTATGAATGGTTCATTTTTGATGCTAATATATTTGAGAAAGCATTTATAGAAAATAAAACCCTGGTTCAGCAGTTTACAGATTTTGAAGCTGGAAGATTAAGCAATAAAAAAACCGACTTCTTTTATAAAGAAATTGCTAAACCTACCATTGATGAAATTGTCGATAAAATCACCTTTACACATTTAGATATTCGAGACTATCAGCAATATTTAAACCCTGGTGAACATCCAGATGAACATAAGTTAATTTCCCTGTTTAAGCTATTTTCTCCAGAACATTTATTAAAATTACCTTTTACTAATGATAGTAATACTCTTGATAAAGGTTTTTACAGTGAATTATTACATATTATCGGTTTGGTAGAAACTAAAGAAGGTAGTAAAAAACTGATTCAACGGAAAAAAGAACCTGAAAGAAACGTTGGTTCATTAATAGAAAATGCCATTATTCAACTCGATAGTTTAGATAAAATTTCTCGGTTAGAGAAACCAGAGCAATTTGGAGAAACTTACCAAGAACAACTTTTCAATCTGGGTTTAGAATTAGCAATTACTTGGATTAATAGAATCCTATTTTTGAAATTATTAGAAGCTCAATTAATTAGATATCATAAAAATGATCCGTCTTGGGGATTTTTGAACTTACAAAAAGTTAAGAATTATGATGATCTCAATAGTCTATTTTTTAGCGTTTTAGCACGTAAACCACAGGAAAGAAGCCAGAAATTACAAACAATATTTGCTCATGTTCCTTATTTAAACAGTTCTTTGTTTGAACTTACAGACCTTGAACAAGATACTATTGTAATTAGCAATTTAGGAAATGAGAAATTACCGATTTTTACAGGTACTATCTTAAAAGATAATAACGGTAAAAAACTGACTGGTGAAATTAATGCTTTAGAATATCTATTTGAATTTCTCAATGCTTATGATTTTAGTAGTGAAACTGGGGAAGAAATTCAGGAAGAAAATAAAAGATTAATTAATGCTGCTGTACTGGGTTTAATCTTTGAGAAAATTAACGGTTATAAAGATGGTTCTTTCTTTACTCCTGGTTTTATTACTATGTA
>NZ_JACJPT010000102.1:0-18759 GCF_014696195.1 Sphaerospermopsis sp. FACHB-1094
ACTGGTGACTGGGGACTGGGGACTGGTGACTGGGGACTGGGGACTGGTGACTGGGGACTGGGGACTGGGGACTGGGGACTGGGGACTGGGGACTGGTGACTGGGTAAAAACTAAATTCTTACTATATATTCCCAATTCCCAATTCCCAATTCCCAATTCCCAATTCCCAATTCCCAATTCCCAATTCCCAATTCCCTGTTCCCTGTTCCCTGTTCCCTGTCCCCTGTCTCCACGACAAGACTTTCTCAGCAACCCCTACTTAATAGAAAATTGCATTTCTAAAAAACTATCAGTTTCCTAGACAAAACTCATGAAATTCTGTCTGGAAAATGGCTCTAAAAATCTTGACTTTATCAGATATAAGTTCACAATATAAGCAAGGGAATTTAAAATTTTAACTCAGTTCTATTCAAACCAGTATTTCAGGAGGTGATCCAAAAATGGGCATAAAAATTTATGACCTCTACCCTAATCATGATGCACAGTTTATTCAGGAAGCAACTCCTGGGGAAATGATCAATATCAAAGGTGGTTTTGGTAGAAGAAGAAGGAGAGATCCAAGCACAACATTAGAAAGTAGTGATATTTCCGCGCTCATGGAAGACATCAATACTAATCTCGATAGATGGAGAATGGACATTGACACCACACTTGAGGACTTGAGACAGTCAATCAATTTTTAACAGATTGGCTGGGTAATTTAACCATAGTTTCCATATTCGTGTGTTTTCTGTTTAGAAATAGATAACGCACGATTTTTTATGCAATTTTCAAAATCATCACACAAGATAGGATAATTGATTTTTGTTTATCTATACTGGACTTACTCAATCAAGATTGGACTAAAAACCTAATTCTTGGTAGGGGTAATTCATGAATTACCCTGACTTTCATTCTTTTTTGTGTAAGTCCTGATATAGCTGTAAACAGAGTATTTAGGACATCTCCTGTAGGGTTTTAGCATTGCTAAACCCCTACTATATCTGTGAAATCTTATGGTTTACTTACAGCAGTTCCAATCTGAATGTTGACTTGAAAAGTCATGTAACTCAAAAATTAATCAGCTATAAAAAAGACATAAATTCATGATTAATGTCTGATCAACCCAGTTCAAACCCTTGATTTTCCAAATTTTCTTCAATAAAAATAGGAGTATCGGTTGAGCAAAGAAAAACTTAACCGCTCCCACAAATTCTCATCATTGTTCTAATCACTGAGAACAAGTCTTTTAGGAGGAAATTATGGCTAGTATTAAACTCTCTGAATTGCAAGTGGCTGGTTCTGAATTATTCCAAGATTCCGAAAGTTTTCTCAACGAAATGAGCGATGTCAATTCCATTTCTGTTTATGGTGGATATAGCAGCACCGTTAGTGATATGTCCACACTCACAAAATTAGCGGAAGCCTTTGTGAATACCTATGGCATTGGACATATCGCTTACTTAGCTAAGTCCTACAGCGAAAAATGGTACTAATTACAGTTTCGTTGTACACCGATTGAACTTTCTGAAAACAAGTCTTTGAGGAGGAAATTATGGCTAGTATTAAACTCTCTGAATTGCAAGTAGCTGGTTCTGAATTATTCCAAGATTCCGAAAGTTTTCTCAACGAAATGAGCGATGCTAATTCTGTTTATGGTGGTGGTAACGATTATGTGAGCGATATGTCTACACTCACAAAATTAGCGGAAGCCTTTGTGAATACCTATGGCATTGGACATATCGGTTACTTAGCTAAGTCCTACAGCGACAAGGGCTACTGGTAATTTTGTAGTTCCCCATAGTGCAATTTTTAATCACTGAGAACAAGTCTTTGAGGAGGAAATTATGGCTAGTATTAAACTCTCTGAATTGCAAGTAGCTGGTTCTGAATTATTCCAAGATTCCGAAAGTTTTCTCAACGAAATGAGCGATGCTAATTCTGTTTATGGTGGTGGTAACGATTATGTGAGCGATGCTTCTACTCTCACAAAATTAGCGGAAGCTTTTGTGAATACCTATGGTATTGGCCATATCGGTTATTTAGCTAAGTCCTACAGCGATGGCTACGGCTACGGCTACTAATAGTCTTTCTTGTAGTGAACGACTGAGCTAAATGGCTCTCCTGGGATCAACGGTAAAAGTAATTTATGTAATTAACATATATCTAATTAACATAAGTTGACTATTTTACCAATAAACCAGGAGAGCCAATAAAAAAATCAACAAAATCTAATTTTTACAGCATTAAATAAATGGCACGAATTATTATTGCTGACCTGCATCCTATTGATTCAGAAGTATTTATCAATGAAGTCAATAATCAGGAGTATCAAGCAGTATTTGGTGGTGTAGATGGTTCTAGTTATCAAATTCTAAATTTTGGTGTTAAGACTCTTGAATTTATGCTTGTAATTGCGGCTATTGATGCTATTTCATTTTTAACAACCTCATTCATAAACAAAGATTATGAATTGACTGGTAGAGACTTTTTATTAGAAAGTATGTACAATATTCAAGAATAAGTATGATTGTTAAATACGGAAGCAAAAATAAGGATTTTTCTGGAAAAATATCAAATATTATTGATTAAAATTTTTTCATTTTCAGTAAAGCTATGCCATTTCTTTTAAGTTCTCAAAACGTTTTTCCTTATCTCATTTCCCAAGGAATTTGTACTCAAGCAGAACAGTCATTGAGTAAAATTGAGTTAAAATCTGCCAAAAATTTTAATTTATTAGTTAGCTTGCCCGATGGTAGTCAATTGTTAGTAAAACAAGAACGTCTTAACCGAGAAGGTAGAACTCGTGGTGAGTTTTTAGATGAATGGCAAGTTCATAATTTTTTCCAAACCTTCCCAGAAGTTAGTCATCTACGCTCATCTTTATCAGAAGTAATTCATTTTGATGCTGAAAATTCCATCATTGTTTTTAATTATCTCAATAACTATCGGGATGTAGCAGAATTTTATGCTAAGGAGAATTTATTCCCGACTAAAATTGCTCGCTCAATAGGAGAAAATTTAGCTTCAATTCATCGTTTAACTTTAGACCGTCAAGAGTATCAGCAATTTTTCCAAAATTCTGAAGTGATCACACAGCCAACAAGTTCTCAGATGAATGGGGGAGTAAATAGAATTACACCAGAAGTATTTGGTCACGTTACATCTGATGGGTTGAAATTCTTTGCACTTTATCAACGTTACGATAATTTAGGAAAAGCGATCGCCAATTTGAAAGAGGCTTTTCATCCTTGTTGTTTAACTCACAATGACCTCAAACTTAACAATATTTTGCTTTCTTTAAATTGGGAAACAGCAGCAGAAAGAGAAATATCCTCAAAATTTTTCTTGCCTGATCAAGATGATCAAATGATTCGTTTAATTGACTGGGAACGTGGTTCTTGGGGAGATCCAGCCAATGATTTAGGATCAATAATTGCTAGTTATTTACAAATTTGGCTATATAGTATGGTAGCTAGTAGAACCATACCCATTGAAGAATCTTTGCGGTTAGCGGCAATTCCTTTACATCTAATACAGCCTTCCATAGCAGAATTAATGGCTACTTATTTAGCTAACTTTCCCGAAATTTTAGAGTGTAGTCCTGAGTTTTTACAACGAGTTGTACAATTTACCGGTTTTTCTTTAACTACATCTATTCAAGCTAAATTGCAACATGAAAGAACCTTTGGTAATTCGGGTATCTGCATTCTTCAAGTCGCCAAAAGCTTATTGTGTCGTCCTCAAGCATCTATGACCACAATTTTTGGCATGGAAGCCTCAGAATTGATACCTACCAATTTATCAATGACTGTCGCTTGATGAGGAGTCAGAAGTCGTAGGGGCGAAGTAGGGGCGAAGTAGGGGCGAAGCATTCGGAAAATAACCTTTTCATAAAATTGATAATTGATTGCCTTCGGCACGCTACGCGAACGCCTGAATGCTTCGCCCTTACAGGAAAATAACCTTTTCATAAAATTGATAATTGATTGCCTTCGGCACGCTACGCGAACGCCTGAATGCTTCGCCCTTACAGGAAAATAACCTTTTCATAAAATTGATAATTGATTGCCTTCGGCACGCTACGCGAACGCCTGAATGCTTCGCCCTTACAGGAAAATAACCTTTTCATAAAATTGATAATTGATTGCCTTCGGCACGCTACGCGAACGCCTGAATGCTTCACCCTTACAGGAAAATAGCTTTGGACAAAAATTGATAATTGGTCGTCCGAATGCTGATGCTTCCAGCACGCTTCGCGAACGCCCGTACAGGAGTCAGGAGGTAGAATTTCTTTAATTTTGACTTTTGACTTGATACCTCCCCACCTCGCCACACCCTACACCCTACACTAGAAACTATGCAACTATTAGATTCGGTACAGTCTCAACTTGCAGAACTGCCCCAGCAATTGCAGACATCACTAGCGGATATTGTCAATAACATTACAATTGAATCTCACCACTGTATCAAGCATCCAAAGTACAAATCTTTAGAATTGCCAGAGTCAGTGATCCCTCGCTTTGAGAAGTTACCACTGGAGATGCAGCAACAGCACTTAAAGTTACAATTGCGTAATTTTATATACAGTGCTTATTATAACGTTGCCACAAAACCTGACCAAAATCCTGATGACGAGGAAAGCAATAGTAAAGTAAACCAAAATCTTGAAAATAATAGTTTATTCGGAGTGGATTTAGAATTCTATGATCTTTTGCATACCAGGAACAAAAGTCAAGGCTACTGGAGTCATAGCTGGCAGATAGTCAGGGAAGAAACAGATGGCAGTTTGGCAGTGCATAAAAATGGGTTAACACTGCACGTTGATCCTAACTTGCATCTGTTACCAACAAAGCAAAAATTAACTGTTGGTAAGTTTGTATCTATTAAAATGCCGAAGAATTTGGTGCAGAAGGGATTTTATATGGCCGTAGCAAATGCAGGTTCCCAAAATAATCATGAGATTACGCGAATTTACTTTAACTTAACACCTGAAGGGGCAGCAGCCGTGATGGAAAGTTTAACAGAAGCACTAAATAATATCGACATTTCATTTTCGTTTAAAGCACTATATAATCCTGTCGATTATCGACGTTATGACTCAGCCGTGCTTTACTTTAACAAAGGCAAATATGAGCTAGTTCACCCAATATTACCAAGAATATATGAGGAAAATAAATCCTATTTTCAAGAGCAAGTACCTTTGTTTACTAAGTTATTAGCACCGGGGTTAGCTTGCGCTGAAGAACCAGAGCAAAAATTTGGTGATCAGGAAAGTTTTGGTACTCATCGCTGTCAAATTATTGCTAATGGTTTAATAGCAGCTTGGCAGCAAGGTGATCATAGCCCAGAAGGTCGTATGACATCTATTATTCAGCAATTTTCTGCGATGAAAATTGACTTACAAAGTCCTTATCTTAATCCCCGTTCTCAGGATATTTACACTCCTTTGTTTTAGTTGCACTTAAGAGCATTTAGCATCTGTGCTAAATGCTAATGATTTTAGCATCAGTACCGTTGATAAATTTGTTTGGCTTCTCATTTTAGAGGTAATGGTATGATTCAAGAAAATTTTGAGCAAAATCAACAATTAGATAAGATATTTAAAGACGCACAGTTTCAACAAATTATCAAAGCTATTATCCTTGGTAAATATGCCTGGGCTTGCGTTTTATTTCTCCACTTTGCTGGATGCGACCCTCTAGACTATATACCCCATGAAATTTATAGTCAATTAATCCAAGATAACTATATTTTTACTGGAGATAAGCAGCATTTAAAGCAGGATAAAAAATTAGAATTTTCTGGTTTAAAGGTAAATTGGGGTAAATTTACGAGCAGTAAACATAGCTCAAATTAAATTTTGGTTACTCATAAATATATCCCCGACTTCTTTGAGAGGTTGGGGATATTAACATGAACATTAAAGTTCAGTTAAGCCTATTTCTCGCAATGAATAAAAAGCTAGATACAAATCAGAGGTTTTCAATTCTTTACTCATGGGTTGTTTTGTTATTTATAATTGCCTTAGCTGGCTTCGCTGAATATTTGTGTAGAAGATTTTTGTGGAGAAGATTGATAATTTTTATCTTCTTCTAAATTGGCTTTTATTTCTAATGTTTTCACTTGTTGTTTTAACCAATTTGTAAATAAATCACCTATGATTTTCACCCGCATCTGTTCATTTAATTGGGGTTTAATAATTTCCTCTACCATAATGATATGCGCTCCTTGAGATGTAATGATTGGTTTGATAATTTGGGGGGGGTTGGCTGCAAAAATAGCGGCGGCTATTTCTGGTCTAAAATCACTGCGTTGGCGCATACCTTGATATCCTCCAGCACGACGAATTTCGGGAGTTTGAATATATTGACGAGCAATTTGGTGGAAACTGATTTCACCTTCTTGCAAAGCATAAAATATTTCTAAAGCTAAATCTTCATCATCTAATATCACTTCATAAGTTACTGCAGCGGTGTAGTCGAGTTGGTGAGCATAAAAAAATGGTTCAACTTTATCTGCAAATAAATGCTCGGCTAATTTTGCAGATACTAAGTTAGTATGGGCGATTTCTTCAAAGTTATCCAAAGAAAGATAATGTTTATTTAACCATGCCCAAGTGTCTTCTGCTTTAATCAGTTTGTTGGCTAATCGTAGGCTATCTGCTGCTTGTTGTAGTTCTTCTGTTGTGATAGTAATATCTTCTTTGATAGCAGTATCCGCAATTATTTTTCTAGTGGCGATCGCTTCTAGTACATTAGGAATTTGGCAAGATATTTTAACATGGTAAAGAATATCCTCAGAAGAAACGCTGATAAATTTTGACATCTTCTAATTCTCCATTATTAATAATTGAGGAGTCAGGAGTAGTTTTACTCTTGACTCCTGACTCCTACTATATTAAAGGTCTAAACCATTCTTTTGCAGCTTTTTGAACGGATCTAAAATAAAGTCAATAACGCGACGTTGACGCACAATAACTTCTGCGGTTGCGGTTTGACCTGGTGTTAAAGGAATACGTTTGTTACCAGCTTGAATATAAGGTTGTTCCAAGGCAATTTCTAACTCATAAGTTTCTAAGCGAGTGGGGCTATTTTCTGGAATTTTAGCATCAGGTGAAATCCAGGTAACACGCCCTTGCGTCACACCATATTCCTGGAAAGGATAAGCATCAAACTTGATTTTTACTGGCATTCCTACCTTCACAAAACCACTTTGTTGACTGGGCATTTGTGCTTTCAAAATTAAAGTAGCACCTTTGGGGGCAATTTGCGCCAGCATCTGTCCTGTTTGCACAACAGAACCGGGTTTTTTCACAGGTAATTCAAAAATTGTGCCATCAATAGGTGATCGCACTACTCGCTGTTGTAATTGCAATTCCAATGATTTAATCTGACTTTTGGTTTGAGTAATTTCTGATGTCACTGAAGTAATTTGTGTTTGTAAATCTTTCAGTTGTTCCTGATTTTTCAACAATGTTAATTTACCTGCTTGTACAACACTTTGATAGCTACTTTCCTGTTCTTGTAAACGCAGTTTTGCTTGTTCAATATCTGACTTAGCTTGAGTCATCATTGAGTTATATCGGCTTACATCTTCCTGAAGACGCAACTGAGATTGTTTAATATTAGCTTTAGCTTCTTCTGCCAACCTTTGACTTTCTTCTGCTGTTTTTTCTATTTCCACAAATCTAATTTGAGGAATTACACCTTGCTTTAAAAGTTGACGATATCGAGCAACTTCTAATAAATCTCGACTTAAACGACTTTTAGCTAAACGATGGGCAATTTGGGTAGAATTGATACTCTGTTTTGCTTGTTCAATTTGAGCGAGTCTTTCCCATTGTTGCAGATTATATGCACTTTGTTTAGCATCCAAGTTTTCTCTTGCTTGATTAACTTGAGCGAGTTTTTCTAATTGTTGGGACTGGTTTTGTTGTTCTTGGATATTTATCGCCAGTAATACTTGATTTTTGAGTAATTCTAATTGAGCTTGGCGATTAACTAAACCTTCTAATTTAGCTTGGGTTTGTTGCATTTCTGTTCGCAAAACTTCAGAATCTATTTCTACTAAAACCTGTCCAGCTTGAACTGTTGCACCTTCTTGAACATTGACAGCAATAACACTACCAGTAACTGCACTATCTAATGTTTGGGTTGCACCTTTGGGTTCTATTCTACCACTAGCATTTCCAGTTTCATCAACTTGAGAAAACATTGTCCAAGGTAAGGCTACTGCTGTAAAACTAACTAGTAAATAGAGCATTGAGCGTGTCCAGGCTTTAGGTAAAGCATCTAATAATTCTTCCGTACCATAAAACCAATCTTTTTCTGTAGTTGCTGTCTGTTTTTCCTGTTGAATATCAGCAGAATGAGTTTGTCCTGATATCAAAATGGCTGAGGATGAATTGTAAGTTGATTGTGGCATATTTTAATTATTTGTCAATTTGTAAGGTAGAAAATGATTTTTTCAAGTAAGAAGTCAGGAGTTGTAGGGGCGACGCATTCGGAAAATAACCTGTGATAAAAATTGATAATTGTTAGCCCGAATGCTGATGCTTCCAGCACGCTTCGCGAACGCCCTTACAGGAGTCAGAAGTTAGAATATTTGTTTGTAGCAGGAATCCACAGGAGAAAGTTTTTTCATCAACAACCAATGACTCGAAAACTTTCATTTATACTGAACCCTGAATCCTTACTTTTTTCAAGCCAATTTATATGAAAAAGCCCTTTGATTCTTAAATAAATTCAGTTGAAAATCCAACATACATATTAGAGACGTTGTATGCAACGTCTCTTGATTTATATTGAAGATTAAGGTGATTGGTGATTGGTGATTAGTGACTGGGAAGAAAATCAATAATTACCTATTCCCTATTCCCTATTCCCTTCTTACTGTCACCTGTCACCTATTTACTGACTTAACCTGTAGCAGCTAGTTGTTGTTGATTGAGATAATAATAATGTCCTTTTTTAGCAATCAATTCTTCGTGAGTACCGCTTTCCACTAAAACACCGCGATCTAAAACTAAAATCAGGTCAGCATTACGCACAGTAGAAAGACGATGGGCAATAATTAAACTTGTGCGTCCTTTAAGGATTTTTTTGAGATTGTTCTGAATAATTCTCTCAGATTCAGCATCAAGATGACTGGTAGCTTCATCTAATATTAAAAGGCGCGGATTTCCTAATAATGCACGTGCTATGGCTAGGCGTTGGCGTTGTCCTCCTGATAACATTCCTCCACCTTCTCCAATTTGGGTTTCATAACCCATTGGCATCCGTTTAATAAACTCATCTGCACCTGCCAATTGTGCTGCTTCAATAATTTCTTCTAGACTGGCTTCGGGGTGAGCTATGCTGATATTTTCCCGAATTGTACCACCAAATAAAAATGTTTCTTGGTCAACAACTCCTATTTGCGATCGCAAGGATTTTAAGGCAATACTAGTCACATCTTGATTGTCAATTAATACTCTACCATCCGTCGGCAGATATAACCCTAAAATCAATTTAGAGAGTGTGGTTTTTCCTGAGCCACTGCGCCCAACTACGGCTACAGTTTGTTTAGGTTGAATTTCAAAACTTAAATTTTCTAGAATGTTAACCTCGCTGTCTGAATGATAGCGAAATGTCACATTATCAAAACAAATTCTTCCATGTAATCTTGGTAAATTTTGCCGGGGTTGTATTGCTAAATCTTCTTCTACTTCGGCTTCTAAGACATCATTAATCCGCTCGGTAGAAACAATCACTTCTTGTAATTGATTCCATAATACAATTAACCTTTGAAAAGGTTGAATAATGTTGCCCAATAACATATTAAAAGCCACTAATTGACCAATAGTTAATTGATTTTGAATCACTAACCATGCTCCAAACCACAATAAACCAGTGGTAGCTAGGGATTGAATGGTAGAACTAATTATTTGCAATTGGTTGCCGATTACCTGAACGCTAAAATTTTTCTTAGTCAAGTTATTTAGCAATTCTTCCCAATGCCAACGCACTGTTTGTTCAATAGCCATTGATCGAATAGAAGAAATGCCAGATAAACTTTGAATTAAGTAACTATTTTCTTTGGTTACCGCACCAAAGACTTCACGGCTCATGCGTCTTAAAAAAGGCGTAGCAAAAAAAGCTAAACAGACAAAAGGTGGAACTATTGCTAATACTAACAAAGCCAAAGGTGGACTATACCAAAACATCAAACCGACATAGATAAACACGGTCAGCAAATCTAAAATAATAGATAATGCTTCACCAGTAAGAAACCGTTGAATTTTTTGATTTTCTTGGACGCGAGAAACAATATCACCGACGTAACGCGACTCAAAAAATGACAAAGGTAAACGAAATGTATGTTTAATAAATCCCACCAACAAAGCTACACTAATTTTATTGGCTGTGTGGTCTAATAAATATTGTCTGAGTCCATTGATGATAACACGAAATAAGCCAAAAATTAGCAAACCAAACCCAACAGTATTTAAAGTAATGGTGCTACCTTGAACAATGACTCTATCTAATAATAGTTGAGTAAATAAAGGTGTCACCAGTCCAAAAACTTGAATTAATACCGAAGCTACAAATACTTCTAGTAATACCTGAAAGTGAGGTTTAACTAAATCAAATAACTGCCAAAATGGTGTATTCGTTTCTGGGGTGTCTTTGAGTGATTTTGTCGGTTGTAATAACAACGCATAACCAGTCCAACCGGCTTTAAATTCCCCGATAGTGAGGGTGCGTTGACCAATAGCAGGATCAGCAACAATTACCTGTTTTTTGGTGATTTCATAGACAACGATGTAATGTTTACCTTCCCAGTGGGCGATCGCTGGTAATGGTTGTTGTGCTAATTTATCTAAACTAGCTTTTACTGGACGAGTAGCAAAACCAATACTTTCAGCCGCAGAAGTTAAACTCCGCATAGATGCACCAGCACGGTTAACATTAGCAAGTTCCCGCAAGCGATTTATACTGAAATTTTTACCCCAATAACGGCTAATCATCACTAAGCAAGCTGCACCACAATCAGAAGCACTTTGTTGTTCAAAATATGGGTAGCGTTTGCTAATTTTGCGCCACCAATTACTGGCGGTGACAGTAGGACTAGGAAAGTATTTTTGGCGTTGTTTGGGGCGTTGTTTCGATTGTGGTTGAGGTTGGTTTCTCGGTTGGGGAAATTGAATGACATTGGGATTTTTGGGTTTAACTTCGCGCTTGATCGGTTCGGTAATTGGTATATTTTCTGCTGCAATTAATGTACTAAGTTGCGGCCAATGTTGTATTGCTTGTTGCCAATCAGCTTGACGTAAAATGTAAGCTATTGTTGGTTCTGTTGCTTGCCAATTTTCCTGTGGGGGATTTGCCAAAATATTACCAGGTGTTAATTTTGTACCTTGAGCATTTTGTAATTCTCCCTGCCTTACTAACAACAGTTTAGCATCTTTAATGATTTGGGAATTGACAGTACCAATGTCTAAATTTTGTTTGGTAAATAAGGACAATGCTGTTAACATTTCCTCTACTGATTCATGGCGGGGAATAGCAGAGTTTTGGCACAATAACAGCAATGTATCCCAAAGTTCTGCCTTCAGGAATAGGCGCTCCCATACTGTCGAAATCTTATTAATTACCTCCTGGGGAAGATAACCTATTTTTAAATTCATAGAAGCTCTAGCTACATAATTGCTAAACTTCTGTTCGGGAAAAAGTGTCAACTCTCCAAATGATGAACCAGATGTTAAAGTCGTAATTAAATTATTTTCACCATCTAATAGTCTGACTTTACCAGCCAAAACTAAATAAATTCCTGGTGCTGCGGTGGCTGATTGCCAAAATTGCTTGGCTATTGGTGGTTCAATAATTTCTAAGGCTTGAATACAATTTTCTAAGTCTTTTTTAGACAGAGAATCACCCAAAATTTGGGTAATTTGTGCGGCTAATTGTTCCTGAGAAAAATTTGATGTCATTTTCTTACCTCCCAAGTTTAGTTATTGGTCTGAATTAAATTAAATGACCAATTGAAACTAGGTTCGGAGTTAGATTGCAAATCGCAAATGGTGATATTAGCATCCTGATTTGACAGATTTTTTTGTTGTTGGGAACTTTTGAATTTGGTAGAAAGTCCCATTTGTTTAAGCAAGCGATTAATGTGGCGATCGCTAATTTCAATTCCTAATTCATTGGCTAAATGTTTACTCAACCATTGAGCAGTCCAAGATCCAAAAGCATAGCCATATTCACGGGGACTATGAGTTACCAATTCTTTCAATCTTTCAATATATTGATTATTAACTGTTTTCGGTCTACCTATCCTTCTTTCATTCCATTTATGAGCCATTCCCGCCTCAGCAATACCGATCCAATATCTTGCCATCTCCTGAGAACAACCAATAATTTCACAGATATGAGATTGAGATTTACCCATATCTGCTAACAAGATAATTTCAATTCGTCTGCGATATTCTGGTTGTAAATCAGTTTGCAAGTTTTTTAACAATGTTCTCCTTTGAAAAGGTGTTAAAAACTTGCTATCGTGTGCATCGTAAAGATCCAAAACTTGATTTTGATGAGAAGAGAATGACATAATTCTTACCAGTTGCCGAATACTGTAAAATTTGGGCTAATTCACCTGTTACATCTGTTGCTAAAATCCAGATGTAAAATTCATAAATCACTTCTAACTAACTAAATATTTATGATATTTATGACGTGCTATGCAGCTAAAGCTGGCTGAAAAAATATACAGTAAAACACCTTTAAATCTTTATAATTGATTAATTCATAATTAGTTTTGAATAGAGATTTAGATCCCAAGCAAAACCTGGCTGCTTAGAGAATTGTTAAATTATCAGCAGTCTTTTAATTATGAATTATGAATTAGTAATTACTAATTGTTTTTAATCCTGCAATGCAGGTTCATCCAGCACCTTGCAAAGATTTAAGTTAGTTAGGTTGTGATTACCCAATCAGATTAAATGTGTTCCACAAATTGCAGCCTACAAATCATTTTGTTGGGGACAGGAAGCTATTTATTTTTTAACACTAGCTTAACACTATAATTTTCTCATCAGCAGATTTTCATAAATCTGAAATTGTTTCTCAGCCAAGTTATCAGCCAAGTTAAAAGACAAGTTAAAAGACAATGCCAAATTTCTTCATGCTTTGTCTTGAAATACTATTAGTCATGGCATAATTTTCCTACATATTCACGAAAGTTTTATGAAAGTTTATACAAGGGCAGATAGTCTTTCTTGAATCTTTATACTAATCTTACATCAAATTTATATTTTTTGACGCAATACTTTAGTTTGATGAAATGCACCTTGATCTAAAATATTTAAATTCTTCATTTAAATTCTTCAATTTTGCAAAAATATAAAAAATAAATATGTTTTCCTAAAAAATAGATAAACCTCTACCTATTGAAGTAAACATATATTCTATTACCATCGGAAATATACCAAATTTTTATCTATCTGTAGTATGAGAATTTTCAATTAGATTTGTAACCTGTTAGTCATAAGTCAACTGATTTAATAAATCTAACCTGCGATAAATAATGAAACAAAAAATATAGTGTACTAAGTAGGAAGTAAGGGTTTAGCATTGCTAAACCCTTACCTGAATGTAATACCTAGATCCCCGACTTCTTCAAGAAGCAGGGGATCTATCCACTTTTGATTTTACGTTTAATTATGTTAAGCTACTGATATAGCGTTTCCCAGTCTAATGAAGTACACACCAATTTATTCACTGTTCCCTAAAACACAAAAACTTTGTACCTCACTAGCATGGGAATAGCTATAAAAAAAGAAGCTGTGTAATTTACCAGCTTCCATGATCGGTTAATAAATTGCCAATTGATGCAGTAGAGATAATCCTGTTTGGGAGAAATAGGATTACCATAAATGAAGCAGAAGTGTGATAAATCAAGGTGCTACACTCAAGGTACTATCAGCCATAAGGAAGATTTCACCGTAACTTTTCAATTTCCCATTTTACTGTCAGTGCTAAAGATGATCGTAAAAAACTAACATCTAAAATAGCCGTAGAATTTTGCTAACAATCTCAAATTTCGGGTTAGCCATTACCCAAATTTGTAATTGTTTAAACTGTCGGGAAAAAAGAACCACCAATAGTTACGCTTCATCTGTCTTGGTGTAAAAGGTAAACATTTGGTTGTTAGGAAAAAGCCTAACGGTAGGCTATTTCCACAGCTATTTATGTTGTTATTTATAATTTATAGGATTTTACGGATGTATATTTGCCATTCTGGCAGAATCTTACACTGGCTTTGGTAATAGGTAATGGGTAATTGGTAATGGGTAATAGGTAATGGGTAATTGATAATTGATAATAGATCCCCGAATTGTTGAAGAAGTCGGGGATCTGGGTATGACGTTTTTTAAGGTTGAGTTACTGAGAAAATCCTGTACATCCTGATTCAGAAATCAAACTTCTGCGTAATGTTCCTGTTCTCGTTCTACAAAACTCTGAACACGGTTGCGATAGCTTCTCAAACTATCATCTACCCAATCGCGATCGCTGCTGTTAACAAATAAATGTACCAAAGGTTCACTAGCATCGGGTAAAACCAACACCCAACTATCATCATAAGGTTGACAAATTTTCACCCCATCAATTAATTCCAAATTTTGCGCGGGGTGAGTTTCCACCAAATAACGCATCAACGCTCCCTTAGCAGTCCAAGGACAACGAACGGTAGAATTTTTGTGAATAACGCGGGGTAATTCAGCACGGACAGCAGCAAGCGATCGCTCTTGAATTGTCAGCATTTCAATCAACTTCGCAATGCAAAACATGGAATCAAAACCCGGATGTAAATGCGGGAAAATAAAACCAGTTTCTCCACTTCCCCCTAAAACCACATGGGGATTTTTTTGACAAGCTTCCATCAACGCTGTCGGGTTAGCCTTAGTTCTAATTACCCTCCCATCATGACGACGTGCTACCTGTTCCACCGCACTAGAAGCATGAACCGGTACAACTACTGAACCTCTAGGATTAGATGTTAAAATCATTTCCACCATCAACGCCGTCAACATTTCTCCCCGCACGGGATAACCAGACTCATCCACTAAAATCAACTGTTCCCCATTTGCTGATACCTGTACCCCAAAATTAGCCTTGAGTGCTTCCACCACATGACCTAACTGAGTTAACAAACCTTCCCTCGTAGTAGTCGTCATCGCGGTTTTATTCACACTGGCATTCAAAACCACCGCATCAGCACCAAACTTATCTAACATCTGCGGTAACACAGCCCCTGAAACCGCATAAACATAGTCAATTACAACCTTTGCCCGACTATTACGCAAAGTTTCCACATTCAAAAGCTTTTCAAAAGCAGTACAGTAACGTTCAATCACCTGACTAGGATATACCACATCACCTATTTCGTGACTTTGCGCCCTCCGCATATCTTCTTTAAAATACGCCCCCTCAATTTTCTTTTCCTGGGCTTTGGTAATATTAATCCCCTTGCTATCCATGAATTCAATCAGGATATAATCAGGACGATCCGGGTGTACCCGCACATGAATACCACCCGCTACCCCAATTTTGGGAATCACGGTTCTAGTAATAGGAATAGCTGTCGAATCAAGATTTTGCACATCTACACCTACCGACATCAACCCAGCAATGAGAGAACGAGTTACCATTCGTGACACATTCCGCTGATCACGGGAAACACTCACCTGAGAACCGGGTTTTAAAGTCGAACCATAGGCAGCACCCAATTTGACAGCAAATTCCGGGCTAATATCAATATTAGCTAAACCTTGTACCCCCCGTTGACCAAATAAATTTCTTTGGGCAGTGTTACCCCAAATCAAATTAATGTTTAAAACAGCACCTGATTCAATTTTCTTACTTGGCCAAACTCGCACCCCAGGGCTGATTTGTGCTTCTTCTCCCACCGTAGAAAGCGAACCCACTACAGCAGCTTCTAATACATGAGCGCGGCGATCAACACGAGTCCCACGGGAGATTATACAAGCTGATAATTGGGCTTCATCGCCTATTATTGCGCCATTCCAAACTATAGGACGTTTTAAATTTGCATCTGCCCCAATAGTTACATTATCACCAATAATCGTCCCATCTTCAATTTGTACCCTTGCCCCAATGCGACAATTATCACCAATTATGGCAGGACTTTCAATTCTCGCACTGGGATCAATATAAGTATTTTGACCTATCCACACCCCAGAAGAAACTTCTTGATATGCAAACTCTAGTTTTACCTTCTTAGCTAAAGCATCATATTGCGCTTCCCGATAAGCATCTAAATGACCCACATCACACCAGTAACCTTGGGCAATATAGCCATAAATTGGTTCATTTTTCGCCAATAGTAAAGGAAATAAATCTTTAGAAAAATCGGATTCTGTATGTTCTGGCAAATATTCCAAAACTTCTGGTTCTAAAATATATGTTCCTGTATTCACAGTATCAGAAAAAATTTCACTAGTGGAAGGTTTTTCTAAGAATCGGTTGATACGTCCTTCTTCATCTGTAATTACTACCCCAAATTCAATCGGGTTAGGAACACGGGTTAAAATTAAAGTAGCTTTAGATTGTTTTTGTTTGTGAAATTCAATAGCTGCCGTCAGGTCAAAATCTGTGATACTATCACCACTAATCACTAAAAAAGTTTCATCCAAAAGTTCAGCAATATTTTTAACACAACCTGCTGTTCCTAAAGGTTGGTCTTCTTCGATAGAGTATGTCATTTGTACGCCAAAATCGCTACCATCTTGGAAGTAATCTCGCAGGACATCGGGTAAATAGTGTAACGTAGCAATTATTTCTGTAATGTTATGCCGTTTGAGAAGATTGATAATATGTTCTGCAATGGGTCGGTTTAATATCGGCACCATTGGTTTTGGTAGATCACAGGTTAAAGGACGTAATCTTGTCCCTGAACCACCTGCCATTAGCACTGCACGCATAAATCCTCCTAATTACAGCCTTGGCTGCATCGAGATTCGTTATAAAAATTGGTTCTTCTTTATTTAGTCTCCTATGAATATTGATCTTTGAGGAACTTCCACAAGAAACATTTGATAAAAATTAAGTAAATCGACGCTTAAAATTATGTAAATAGTATTATTACAGCCCCGTATTTACATTACCCTTATTATATTTAACATAGCTGTAAATTTTCCCTACATCTTCCTATAAACTGCTGCTAATTCAGAACAATCAACTAACAACCAAACCTAAGTGTTCTGGATTTATTAGTAGCAATAGACATAATATACAAAAGTAATATAAATTTACATATACTTCTATATTTTTATTAACAATCTCTAGGACTTACGCCAGGATCAACCAAATATGAGGTATGGATTTCAGGCTTTTTAACGTGATTTTTTAATGATTTTTGGGCGATAGCGAAGCGCTGCTGCAAGCAGTTCGCTATTAATCGGAAGTTAATCGACAAAAGCCTGAAACGACGGATTCTCTTTCATGCACATCATGGTGAATTTATACAGTGCGTATGTCCTAATCTCTATAAATACCCCCATATTGGCATTGACTACCAAGCCGCATTCTGCAATACTATATCCTAACTAATATCAAGACATTGCAAAGTTAAGAGTTAAGTTTTACCTGCACCAATAGCGAAAAGCTTTGAAAAACTGTATTTTGGTAAGCAAATCTCTGCAATGTTTATGACTTATGATGCACAATTTTCTGTATTTACCATAGGAGTAGATTGTAATGGAATTAATTATTGTTGGGTTAACTGTGACTTATGTATTGGGCGCAGTGAAATTCTGGTCTGGTTTTAATAAGACTCATTTTACACAAACATTACTGAATCGTGTTGGATTTAGTTTATTATGGCCAGTTTTGTTTATTGCTAATTCGTCCTATCGTCGCAATTTTAAAAGAGCATTGAGAGATTAATTCATAATTCGTAAACAAGGGAATAGGTGACAGGTGATACAATTATGGATTTTCGATTTTGGATTTTGGATTGTTTTTGTTAACTCCAATCTAAAATCTAAAATCTAAAATCTCAAATCATTCTGACTTCTGACTCCTCCTGCAATTATGAATTATGAATTATGAATTATGAATTAAAAAGCTTGAATCCACTCTTTAATAGAATACTCTGTCCAGATGCCATTTTGCCAATAAGGATCAGCTTCCACTAACTGACGCACGGTGTTTTCGTCTTCCGCTTCATAAATTCCAAAAACTTTGGTGACATCTTTAGTCGGACCCAGGGTAATTAAAATTCCTGCTTCTTTTTGTTTTGCTAGTCCTTCTAAGTGTGCTTGACGGTGGGGTTCTCGTTTGGTTAGTACGTCTTCGCAGTAGCTTCCCCACATTACGTATTTTGGCATGGTGTTGTTATTTTTATAATTGGTGAAATATTTATTTTAGATGTATTGGGAATTGTAGTCAATTATGATGAGGGGATATTTGGTATAATTTATATGATTAGTCTCTCCTAGATAACGAGCAAATATAGGTTAAAAATTTTATGATACCGATGATTCCGATACAAAAAAGCTAACTAATGCTAACAAAAGTTGGCTTTTTCTTCCTGTTTCACCCTAGCAGTGTCGGCACTATCTAGTCCACAGGCTAACACGATCAATCTGACCGCTTCTTGTTTTAAATTAATCGCAGCGTTTAAATCTCTGTCAATCTCAAAGCCACAGTTATCACATTTAAACACTCTTTGAGATAATGACAGTGATGATTTCTTTTCTCCACAAGTTGAGCAAGT